>NZ_JAVKEW010000105.1:0-28443 GCF_040226375.1 Coleofasciculus sp. G2-EDA-02
AAAAAGTTATCAATGGATAATTAATAATTGATAATTGACAATTGATTAATTGGGTCTAAGACCTCTTCGTTTACGAAGAAATTAAAAAAGATTTTCCTTAATTTCAATCCTCTTCTTTTAAGGAGAGGTCATTATCCATTGTCAATTTGTGAACTTCAGCCACCCAATTCACCCCAGATCCAAAATATTCAGCAATTTTACTGAAGCCATTTACGACAGATGGCTGATGAAATATACACCTAAGGATGAATAACAATTAAAGACAAGTCTGTCTAACAAAACAACGAAAAAGCTTGTGAATATTAATCTAAGTGGCAAAGACCTAAGTGGCAAGGATCTAGTGGGGGCTAACCTTAGAGGTGCTATCCTAGAAGGAACTGACCTAAGTGGTGCTGACTTAAGTGAAGCAAACCTTCAGGGTGCTAATCTCAATGGTGCAGACCTCAGCTTAGCCAACCTCAGCTATGCGAAATTGACCCGCGCTCAGCTAAGTGGTGCTGACTTGCTAGCGGCTGATTTAATCGGTGCGGATCTCAGGGGTGCAGATTTGAGAAATGCAGATCTTAAAGGTGCTGATTTGACGGATGCTGACTTAAGAGCTACTGATTTGAGGGGGGTCAAATTGAGCAGAGTGAACCTCAGAGGTGCTGACTTGAGAGGGGCAAAGTTAAGTAAAGTCTACCTAATGGATGCTGATGTGAAAGGGATTAAGCTGGTAAGCTGATGGCTCTGTTGAACAATAAATTTTAGATTTTAGTTCATTCAAAAGGCTAAAATCTAAAATGGGTTGGTTAAGCTGTCATGCATTTAAATTGGGTATTAGTAGCGAGCTTTCCGGCTCCCACACCAAGGATGAGAGCAATTATTGACATTCAGGTTTAAATGCCGAACAGTTTATTGCCTAGCTCACCCAAAACGCCATGTTTCATTGCGTTCGTTCATAGTGAGTGACATCCTCCGACGATGAATCAAAGATTACATCGTCGGCTTCCCAACCTCACAATTGGGCATTGCTCCCCTACGCCAGTTATCTAGGCACATAGCCCCCGACACCTCGACTTGAGAGCCAATTTCTTGCTTCTCCAGAGTCCCTGGATACGTTTCGATTCCACGATTACAAATTTCTTGAGCAGAAGCGATATCTCTATCTACTTCATAACGACACTCAGGACAGTAATGAATTCGGTCTGAGAGTTTTTTCCTAACCTCAACTCGGCAATTTGGGCAAGTTGGAGAAGTTCCCCGATGGTCTACTTCTCCAACAAATACCCCTCGTTTGTTGCCGACAAACTTAAGAATAGAGCGAAATTGACCAAAACCTGCGTCAATTGTATGCTTGCCTAAAAAACCCTTTGCCATAATGCGGAAATCAATATCTTCAACAAAGATAGTATCCGCTATATCACAAAGTTTATGAGCAAGCTTAAATTGATAATCCTTCCGTTTAAAAGCGATGTGGTTATGCTGTTTCTCTACCTTTCTCCTGGCTTTATCATAATTTTTAGAGCGCTTTTTTTTCTTTGCCAACGGCATTTTCTCCCTCTAAAATCGAAGAGAAGGCTAGGTCAAGAATCAATCAAAACCGCTACAGTTGGGGCTTGCAGAATCTAGGAGGGGTTCGAGCGATCACCACATTTCTCTCTATCTTTTATTACCCTGTCCTCGCCCAGATTCTACCCGATGGTTATTTGGCGTCAAAATTATGGCAAGTGGGAAAATATACGGATTAAGAACGGCGAACTCACCAGTATAGCAATCTCTAACACAGCGATTGTCCACCAGCGGATTTCTTGATAACTCATTCGCATTTTCTCAATTTGATTTACCCAATTCCCCTGAGGGAGATAGTTTTCAGATGATCAGGGTTTGTTGAGAAAGACTATCAGTGTATTGGGGTATGTTCCTTTTTACAGAGGCGGTGAGTCGTTTCAGTAGCGTGTTTGTGAAGAGTGCGTGAGAAATCAATAAAGATATTGACAACCACACCCAACACCCCACCTACTATTCAAATAGTTTAAGCGCTCTTTCAGGTACTCCGGGTACAAGGAAGCAGATTGCTTGTACAGTGATCTAATAGCCCCTGTGATTTGAACATTCTCATGAAACGTTGGATTGTCAGTTTATTCGGTACAGTGCTAGTGCTGGTATGCTCTGGATTGTGGATAACGCCATCGGTGATGGCACAAGCCCAAATCCCTGATTTAACCCAGGCTCAGATTGAGCGGCTCAACGAATTACGGCAAAAAGCGTTTACGGCGACAGAACTCGGTGAGTTTACCATGGCTGAAGAGTATTGGACGCAACTGATTGAACTGTTACCCGATAATCCTGTAGGCTGGAGTAATCGGGGAAATGCCAGAGTCAGTCAGAATAAATTAGACGAAGCGATCGCAGATTTTAATCAATCGATTCAGTTAGCGCCCGACGCCGCCGATCCTTATTTGAACCGGGGTACAGCTTATGAAGGACAAGGAGAATGGGATCATGCGATCGCAGATTATCAGCGAGTATTGCAGATTAACCCCGATGACGCGATGGCGTACAATAACCTAGGAAACGCTAAAGCGGGAAAGGGAGAATGGGAAGCCGCGATCGCATATTACCAGAAAGCCATTGATTTATCCCCTAATTTTGCCTTCGCCCGGGCTAACCACGCCCTCGCCCTTTATCAAATTGGCGAGAAAAAAGAAGCAATCCTAGAATTCCGCAAGCTGATCCGCAAATATCCCCAATTTCCCGATGTCCGCGCTGCACTCACCGCCGCCTTATGGGTTAGTGGGAATCCGGGGGAAGCCGAGAGTAATTGGGTTGCTGCTATTGGGTTAGATCAGCGCTATAAAGACATCGATTGGGTGAAAAATATCCGCCGTTGGCCCCCCGCGATGGTGATGGCGTTGGAGAAGTTTTTGCAGTTGGAATAATATGTCTGATCTTGTTTAGATTGTATCATCCGAAAAAAATTGTGCGACTTCCGAAGCAAGATTATTCAGCTAAAACTTAATAGGTGCAATATCTTAGTTTTAGTCCATTTTAATGGACTTGAGCTATAAGCCAATAACTTG
Source organism: Coleofasciculus sp. G2-EDA-02 (assembly GCF_040226375.1). Lineage (NCBI taxonomy): Bacteria > Bacillati > Cyanobacteriota > Cyanophyceae > Coleofasciculales > Coleofasciculaceae > Coleofasciculus > Coleofasciculus sp. G2-EDA-02. The sequence continues at coordinate 3,063 of NZ_JAVKEW010000105.1, forward strand.
AGTTCTTGGCGGATGCTGAGGCTGACGGAAAATGAAAATTCAGCTAAATCTTACGACTGAATCCGTAGCCTTAACACCACAGTGTTATTAACCGATTTAGAAGGGCGCCACTTGATCAAATTTCGCTTAATTAACTCAATCACTTTTACCATTTTCAAGGTTGAAGCCTCCTCATCTAACATAATCCGCCCCACGCGCCCTTTGCTTAGAGTAAACTCGAAAACGATTTCACCACTCAAATTAGACTGTAAATTCACTCCTTGCAAATATTGGGTCAGAGATAGGGTTTCAGGTTCCTCCAATCCGGTGACACTAACCACTTCCAACTGAGTATTTTTCGCGGCTGGAGGCGAAGGCTTTTCACCTAAGTTTTTCGGAACTTCATTAATACCTTTGCTTACAGTTCCTTGGGATGGAGATGTCGGTAAAATTTGGTTTGCATTTTCTTGTTCTGGCATCGAATAAAAACAATTTTCAATCAAATGAAAACCATCTTCATCTGGGAAGGCATCCGAAATAGAGAAACTTTCAAGGGACATACCTGGCGCACTGGCTGAATAGGCTCGTCGTTTTGATTGAATTGACAGTGAACGACGAGATGCTGTTCCACCAAAAACGCCTCGATAACTAACATCCTCTGCCATTTCTACAGGAACATTCATGGAAACAGATTGGCTTCCCGGTTCTACCCGCACATCATCACTAACGGCAACAAACGCCGTATATTGGCACAATAATTGATAGGTTAACGCCGTATCCGTTACCGCCTCAACTCCCAATTTGGTTTCATAAGTAACCATTTGATTCATCAAGTTTTTAATCCGTGCCCGCCCCCACAATTGAGCAATGGCTTGATTTCCGGTTTCGCTAAAATTGAGGTGAAATGTCTTTTGATAGCGTTCACCGTCTGCGGTAGTACCATTAATCTGTAAATCAACCGCCATGCGATCGCGCTTTCGTCCAAATAGCACCAAAGGCTGTTGGGCAAATAAATCGGGGGCGACTGTAGGGTAAATCTCTGGGGATTCTCCTGTCCCTTCCCAGTTTATTTCAATTGTCGTTAAGACGGGATTATTAATTGACCGGAAAAACTTTTCCACTACTTTTTCCGTCGGTTCATCGTGACGAATAATCCGGCAAATCCCGCGTCCAATTTCAGCAATGCGATTGAGTAAAAAGCGGTTAACTGAACTCCCCGCCCCGAAACTATATAAACGATTTCTGGGTTTAAGTTCCTGCTGCACTTCGGCTAAAATTTGAGTTTCATTGCCAATATAACCATCACTGAGCAAAACCACACTTCGCAACCGCCCCTCTGGTGCTGGAACATTAATCGCCGCCCGAATCCCACTGAGCATTTCGGTTGCGCCACTGGCATGTAATTGATTAATATAATTAATTGCCAATGTCCGATTTTCGGGTGTATTGGCGAGGGGGGTTTGGGATAAATGGCGGACGGTATGGGAAAAGTCAAGAATCGTGAATGTATCCTTAGGATTTAACCCATTAATAAAGCGTCGCATTAGTTCTTGACATTTGTGCAAGGGTGCGCCTTGTTGGGAACCGGATGTGTCCATGAGAAACACCATATCCTTGGGGACAATTTCATCAGGGCGATAGTCTAAAGCGGGGATAAAATAAAGGGCAAAATGTCCGCCCCGTTCATCAGATTGGGTTAAGACTGTGGCTTGGGTATTGTCTCCGGCGACTTGATATCTCAAGATTAAGTCTTTATTGGGAATCGTATCATCACCGCGCAGTTGTACCCGGACAATTTCTCCCTCGGTTTCTATCTGCAACTGATGAGAGGGTGAATGGACATTTTGAATCGGTACACCTGCATCAATTTCCACCGTAACGCCGATATCATGTGCAGAACGCATTCCTTCGGGTACAATAGGCGGTGTAATTCGGGAGGCGTCGGGGACTTCATCGGTATCGCCACTATCATCAATAGCTGTACCGGGATTATATCGGGGTCCTATCACCATGGGGAAGACGAATTCATAGTCCCCTTGTTCAAAGTTCAAGCTATCGGTGTAGCGAATCGTGACATCAATTTGTTCACCGGGTTTGATATTGGCGAGGGATTGGGTAAAGATATTATCGCGTTCTTGTTCGAGTAATCCGGCTGTGCGCCCTTCTTGTTTGGCTTGTGCGTAAATCTGTTGGGCTTCTTCGCGTTTTTTAATGGTTCCTTTAATCGTGCGATCGCCGATTTTAATTTCCATGTCATCCACGGCGGCTTCATCGGGTAAAGGGAAGACATAAAAGGCTTCTAACGGTTGGGTGAACGGGTTCTCAAATCGCTGAGTAACTTCAACTCGTGACAGGTTCCCAGCAATTTTAGCATCAACCTCGGTATGCTTGAGCGGAAAAACTAGGGAATTCCCGTCGGGAGATTGACAGTATAAGCCGTTATATTTAGGCGTGGGAGATTGAACGGTTGCCATTGGTTATTTGTCCTTTTTTATTGGAGTTTTTTGATTGAGAGGAATGTAGTTAAACTTAGCTGGGTTGTAATCGGGTTATGGTAGCCTGATTTTTGACCCTTCACAACCTTCGAGACAAGGCGCGTCTGTGGGTAGGGGCGGGTTTGACGACTATCTTTTCGGTTGCACCCAGATATAACTAAACCCGCCCCGATATAGGTTTCTAGACTTCCGGTGAAACGTCAGGTTTCTTGAGTGTGACATTATGATTATGCTTTGGAGAAGGTTTTGGTTTTAATTTTTACTTGATTTAATTGATCAAATAGAACAGTAATCCTTGATTCCGAATTTAATGAATTAGAATTACATCCAGAAACTGTAGGGGCGCATGGCGTGCGCCCATAAAATCTACAAATCTATCCCACAATTTTAGCTGTGCCACGCCACTATTAGGCGTCTACAGAGGTGATAGGGGTCTGGAGTAGGGACACGGCACTGCCGTGCCCCTATATGTGGGGTTGTAGACTGTTTATCAAATTCAAAGGGTTGATTAACACGATATCTGGCAAATAAGCTGGAGCCAGGATAATCAATGATAAGATAAAACTTTGTCGCCGGATCACCCTTGCCCAGCCTACAGAAACTCATTCAATCGGCAACATCGGGGAATTGAAACCTGAAAATCCCCCTTTTGTCAGCAGGCTTTCCCGCAGTGTAGGGGAAGGCAAGGGGATCTCCCAGTCAAGCTCACCCATTCTCGGTTTCATCGTTTACATGAATATTCTTAGTAACCTGCTTTCCAAACCCGCCCAGCAATCCCGTCCGAAAAAACAACGTCGGGGCATAGAAATTAAATCTGAGTCTGAACTTACCATTATGCGGCAGGCATCTAAAATAGTCGCCACAGTGCTCAAAGAAATTTCCGAACAGGTTAAACCGGGAATGACGACAGCGGATTTGGATGCTTATGCGGAAAAACGCATCCGCGAAATGGGAGCAACCCCCAGTTTTAAAGGGTATCACGGCTTCCCAGCTTCAATCTGTTCCTGTCTCAACAACGAAGTGGTTCATGGAATTCCCAGTCGCAAAAAGGTGATTCGGGCTGGGGATGTGCTGAAAGTTGACACCGGGGCTTACTATGAAGGCTTCCATGGCGACTCCTGTATTACTATTGCCGTGGGTAATGTTAAACCCAACGCGGCTAAGTTAATCGAAGTCGCAGAAGCATCGCTGTACAAAGGAATCGAACAGGTGAAAGCGGGGAACTACCTGATTGACATTGCTGGCGCGATCGAAGATCATGTGAAGGCTAATGGTTTTACTGTGGTGGAAGATTTCACAGGTCATGGCGTGGGACGCAACTTGCACGAAGAACCCTCTGTATTTCACTTCCGCACTCGCCAAATGCCCAATGTTAAATTACGGGAAGGGATGACTCTGGCAATTGAACCCATTATCAATGCAGGTTCTAAGTTTACCCGTATCTTATCTGACCGTTGGACAGCCGTAACCGTCGATAATGCCCTATCTGCTCAGTTTGAGCATACTGTGTTAGTGACAACAGATGGATACGAAATTTTAACCGATCGCAGCAAAGTGTGAACGAGTCGAGTTAAGATAGATCAACTCAAAACTTAGCCGGGGCGGGTTTAGTCACATCTGGGTTAATCAGAAACGATAGTAGTAAAACCCGCCCCTACACAAATCGGTTCGGGCGGGTTTAGTCACATCTGAGTTAATCAGAAACGATAGTAGTAAAACCCGCCCCTACACAAATTGGTTCGGGCGGGTTTAGTCACATCTGGGTTAATCAGAAACGATAGTAGTAAAACCCGCCCCTACACAAACACCAGGTTCCCTGAGCCTAGCGTTGGGTCAAAACTAATCGACATCCTAGAGGTATAAAATGTCGGAAATTGTGTCTATCCACTCATTCCGTGGTGGCACTGGCAAATCAAACTCCACAGCCAATCTAGCCGCAACTGTCGCTAAAGCTGGATATCGAGTCGGTATTGTTGATACCGATATCCAGTCTCCAGGAATTCACGTTCTTTTCGGCTTTGATGAGAACAAAATGAAAAACGCCCTCAATGATTACTTATGGGGGCGCTGTCAAATTGAAGATGCGGCGTATGATGTCAGTTCTATCCTGGGAGAAAACCGCAAAATCAATAGTAAACTCTATTTGATTCCCTCCAGTATTCGCATGGGAGAGATTACCCGGATTTTGCGAGAAGGGTACGATGTGAATATGTTAATTGACGGTTTTGAGGACTTAATTACAGCCTTAAAGCTAGACTATCTCTTTATTGATACTCACCCCGGTCTGAATGAAGAAACACTATTGTCTATCACTATCTCTGACGTATTGTTAATTATTCTACGTCCAGACCGGCAGGATTTTCAAGGAACGGCTGTCACCGTTGATGTGGCGCGGAAGTTGCAAGTGCCTAAGCTACTGCTGATGGTGAATAAAGCCCATGAATCGCTAGATTTTAAGGCATTAGAGCAAGATATGACGAAAACCTATCAGGCTAAAGTCGCGGGGATTTTACCCTTATCGGAAGAAATGATTCAACTCGCTAGTGGTGATGTATTTTGTATCCGCTTTCCCAGTCATCCTTTAAGTCTAGAAATTAAAAAAGTGGCACAGCAAATTATGACGTGATAGAAATATCACTGACATAAGGTAGGCTCGTAGTTGCGCTTTAGCGCTAAAAATCCTAGCTGACTGTAAACCCTTAAGGAGCGTGCCATTTTCCTTGAATTAGTACCATTCACGTTAAGTATTAGGTGGGTGGGTATAGGAATTTTGACGTGATTTCCAAATTCATTTGTTGTTTTACTAGGTTATCTAAAATATAAAATGAACTAAATACTTCCCTTTAATGTCAGAAAAATACATAGACATGATAATTACACACCTAAGAGTTGAGAACTTCAAATCCCTCGTTGACTTTAATTTATCTTTAGCCAAATTTAACTGTTTAGTTGGACTGAATGGTTCAGGTAAATCAACAGTATTACAATTCTTTGATTTTTTATCTCAACAGGTTAAAGGGGATCTAGATGATTGGTTAAAAAAACGGCAGTGGGAAGCCTCTGATATTAATTCAAAGTTAACTCGAAAAAAAAATATTGATTTTGAAGCGACTCTTCTCCATAATAAAAATTTTGAGGTGAAATGGTCTGCCAGCTTTAACCGGACAACATTGCGTTGTACCGCTGAACGTATAGATTGGAATAATAATTTAATTCTGAAAGTAGAAGATGGAAAATATAATATCTGGGCTTTGACTAAGCAAGAGCGGGAGAACAAATTATCTGGAACTATCACGTTTGATTATCAAGGCTCATTACTATCACAGATTAAAGAATCTCAATTAACCACACAAACCCTTGAACTCAAGAAGTTTTTTGCAGAAATAAATGCATTAGATCTTTTGACTCCTGAGTTGTTAAGACAGCGGACACGAGAGGCAACGAATAGTTTAGGATTGGGTGGTGAACGTCTTTCAGCCTTTCTCTATGAAATAGGGGAAGCCAAACGAGACGATATTAAACAAACAATGACTAAAATTTATCCAACAATCAAAAAAATTGATGTAGAAAAACTGCGTTTTGGCTGGAAAAGACTTCTAGTTGAAGAGGAATTTAAAAAGACTCTATTAAAGACAGAAGCACGCCATGTCGCTGATGGCTTTTTGCGTATGCTGGCGATTTTGGCGCAACTGTCTAAAGAGCAAAGTTTTTTGTTGCTTGATGAAATAGAGAATGGTATTAATCCGGAACTTATTGAGTTTCTCGTTGATAGCTTAGTTCAATCTACTCCACAAGTGCTAGTCACAACTCATAGTCCGATGATTTTGAATTATCTCGAAGATGATATTGCCACTGCCGGTGTAATTTACCTATACAAAACGCAAAATGGCTCGACACAAGCTGTGCGACTCTTTGATATTCCTTCTATGCGAGAGAAATTAACGGTTATGGGTCCAGGGGAAGTTTATGAGGATACCTTATTAACTCAACTTGACCAAGAAATTAATCGCCTAAAACAAACAAATTAGTCAGAGGTACGTTGGCTGTGTTCTTATTACTAAGTGGAGAAGGAGCATCTGATATAGGCGATCAGAATAAAATTGGTCCCATGACTAAATTTATTGATCATTGGGTCTTTCAACGTAGCCACTACTCCTTAGTTGAGATAAATTGTTATAAAATTGTTTCCAAAAATGAATTAGCTGGTATCGCCAAAAGTCAGCTAAAGCCTCTTTCGCGAAAAGGAAAAAAGCACAAGAAAGAAACAGGGTATTTCTATAAGAATGCCAGAGCTTTAGCTTTATTAGCTAAGGAAGAGAGTAGTAAGCTTGAGACAATAGTCATACCAGTTTTGTTTAGAGATGCAGACGGTACGGCAAGCTCTGATAGAGGAGAATGGAAAGATAAATGGCAATCTATGTTGAATGGCTTTCAAGCTGAAGAAATTTTAAATGGTGTTCCAATGATTCCCAAACCCAAGTCTGAAGCTTGGATTTTGTGTGCCTTGCGTGAGCGTTATCAAAATTGCCAGCGACTTGAAAATGAGTCAGGTAATGATGATTCACCTAACTCCTTGAAAAAACAGTTAGAGGAACATCTCGGTGAACCAGCAACAAGAGAGTTACTGAATGATGAGATTGATCAAGGCAACCTAGATATTAGCAAGATTTTGGATATGCCTAGTCTTACAGCATTTAAGGAAAGATTAGATGAAGTATTGGATAACCTTAGATTGCCTCGGCAGGACTATTGACCGAGGATTAATCCAGATTCTCAGTGTAACGCGATCGCACCTTCGATGTTTTCAGTCATAGCTTTTGTCATTGTCATTTGTCATTTGTCCAAGAGGGCGGGTTTATTTACATCTTTTGTGAGGTAAGAAACGATAGTAGTGAAACCCGCCCCTACAGACGAATAATGACACGTCTGGAACATTAAATGCCTAAACGTTGATAAATCTCGTCGAGATGCCGAAAATGATGTTGAGGATTAAAACAGTCCTCAATTTCATCCGGTGTTAGCTGACTCTGAACACGAGAATCTTGGGCGATGAGTTCTCGAAAATTTCCCCCTGGTTGATTCCATGCCTGATGAGCGCAAGACTGAACAATACTGTAGGCGTCTTCTCGACTCGTTCCCTTTTCCACGAGAGTTAACATGACTCGTTGACTAAAGATGACACCCCCATACCGATTGAGATTCCGCTTCATGTTTTCCGGGTACACCAATAAGTTTTTGACTAAATGAGTCATTTCATGAATCATAAAGTGGGTCAAAATGCAAGTATCTGGCAGGATAACCCGTTCCACAGAGGAGTGAGAAATATCGCGTTCGTGCCATAGTGCGATATTCTCCAGCGCGGCGACAGCATGACCCCGAAGAATCCGCGCCATCCCGCTTAGGCGTTCGGAACGAATCGGGTTACGCTTATGAGGCATTGCCGAAGATCCTTTTTGTCCTTTGGCAAAAAATTCTTCAACTTCCAAGACATCGGTGCGTTGTAAGTTGCGAATTTCTACCGCAAAGCGTTCCAGGGAAGCGCCTAAGAGCGCCAACTGCTGGACAAATTCACCATGACGATCGCGTGAAATAACCTGAGTTGATGCCATATCCGGATCAAGTCCCAACTTCTGAGTTGCGATCGCTTCCACACGAGGGTCAGTATTGGCGTAGGTTCCCACCGCACCAGAAATCTTACCCACGGCAATATGTTGGCGCAAATTCACCAAGCGATCGCGGTGTCGCAATACTTCCGCCAACCACCCGGCTAGCTTAAAGCCAAAGGTAATCGGTTCAGCATGAATCCCGTGCGATCGCCCAATCATCACCGTGTAGCGATGTTGTTGCGCCTGATAGCGAATCGCTTGAATCAGTTGCTCCAAGCCTTCCACAATCAGATTCAGACTAGCAACCAGTTGTAGTGCTAAAGCAGTATCTAAAACATCAGAACTGGTTAATCCCAAGTGGATGTAGCGCCCCACATCCCCCACATACTCATTCACATTCGTCAGAAACGCGATCATATCATGACGGACTTGAGCCTCAATTTCCAAGATGCGATCGACATCAAAATTTGCCTTTGCTTTAATTTCCGCAACCGCATCCGCCGGAATCTCACCCAATTCCGCTTTTGCCTCACAAACCGCAATTTCCACCTGAAGCCAGGTTTTAAACTTATAGGTATCCGTCCAGAGTTCGCCCATTTCAGGCAAGGTATAGCGCTCGATCAATGCCTGCATACGCCCAATACAACCGTCATATTGTACAACTGTGCTTTGGTTTATTCCATTTTTTTGGCTGTTGGATTGTAGAAGCCGGATGACTTGGTTGTATTAGTCATCCTTTCTGGACAGGTATCTCCATGGTTAGCAGGATAAACTAGTAAAAGTACCTATTGCAATATTTCCATGTTTGATCTCACTTTTTCAATTGAATTCTCCCGCGCCCATTGTGTGGCGATTTGTGCGGGGTTAGTTCCCCTTAACTTACTGCTTACGTTGCAGACGATGATTTTGACGGGACTCCAGCGCTCTCAACGTCAGGTGCGATTAGCGGCTGTACTTGCCTATATTCCGGCTGGGGTGATGGTACTCCATGTTTGGACATGGTGGATGATTGGGGTAGTGATGGCGCCCACGTTCATCTTGTTAGGCTTAGCTTGTATCTGTGCGGGGATTAATGTCTGGGCAAGTCTTTCCCCGCAAACGATGGCTAGTTTACTGCGAGGAGGGTGGTTCTGGGTAATGGAACATATCCGCCATTCTGATAAGCGTCGTGATTCTGTTGTTGTTCCTTAAGTTCCAAGGAAAAGATCCCCAACTTATGATTCTGTACCTGAACCGCTGACTATTCTAAGATCAGATTTGGCTTTGGGATTGGGGGCTATCTTCAAAAAACAACAGTCACGGCGGCGTTAGTCAATTCATTCCTTGTTCATAACCTTTGCTTCTGTGTAGAGACGTTGCATGCAACGTCTCTACAATTTTGTGGGGATTGCTTCAACACCAAGCCAGCTACAGCCAGAGGTTTACACAGGATGAACCATCAACGATAAGCTTGGGAATATATTCCACATAAGCGAGAACTGCTATAGGTTATCACTTAGAAGCAGTGCTACAGTCTCAAGATAGGCGATGACCACACTACTAACGCTTTTTAGCAAACAACGACAGGAACTTCAAGGCGCGATCGATAAAACGACGCATCCAGAACAGGTGGTGATGCTGGTGCAAAACCAACTCAATACTCTCGAAAGCACTTATATTGGGGGACTGAGCGTTTCTCAGGTGCGTCTGGCGGCTTTTTTCCTGGATGCGCTGCGCCAGTCTGTCGCCACTCTAGCGGCGGCGAATCCAACCAACCTGATGCGGGTTACCACCCCAGAATCAGAGTCAGAGGACCAAACAGGGCGACGGTTGTCTCCCAAACGCCTAATTCTCAAAGTTCTCCAGGGACTTATCTGTATCGGTATCTTGGATTCCCTGTTCAACTTGAGTTCCGATGCGCCTGGAGCGTGGCTGGATATTTTGCTGATGGCTTTGCTTGTCGGGCTTGAGGTTGTCTCTCAACTCGATAAAGGTTCTCCAGAAAACCCTACAGACGCCCTTGAATCAACAGCCTCTGCGCTTTCCTTGCGAATCGATAGCCAAGTCTTGTTAGATAACCTAGCGGAGGCTCTCAATACCATTGATTTGGCAGTTGCTCAAGCCCAAGATGGGAAGAAAACCGTAGAGGCGAATGCAATTGAGGAACAACCCGAACTATTAAATCTGCTACAACGGTTGATAGGCGCATCTTTTCTAGAAAAGCCCCAGATGGCGCTAGAACTGACTAAACTTATACCCCAAATTTTGATCGAGCAGGGTATTGAAGCCAAACTCTACCAACCGGATGATGTCAAGAGTCAGCGGGAGTATTTTGACTTCGAGCCAACTATCAACCCCAATGCTACAGAGTATATTACAATCGCGCCGGCTTTAGTGAAAGGCGATCGCTTATTGCGGCGGGGACGGGTAATTGAACCGAAACCTTAATAAATAATCAATTATGAATGATGTATTGTTCCGACAAAACCCTGAGCAAACCGAGAGTATTTTGAACCTAAACACCTCACCCCTATCTTCTCTTCTTCCCGATAATATGCCTGTTTTAGAAACCATTGGATTTGATTTAGGACACGGTGAAACAGCCGTGGCTAAAGCGGTAGTGGAGAGTATTGATCCCCCAGAAATGCTGGAGGTGAATAATAAGAAAGTTCAAGTTACCGCCCTAGGCTGGCATCCTGATTTGGGTTATTTGGTGGGGGAACAAGCGTTAATTCAAGTGGGTGTAACCCAACTCGATATTGCCTTTAAACAAAAACCAAATGCCGATCTAAATTACCGCAAGACTATTCGTCATTTTCTGGAAACCTACTACAATCTTTTGCAAAAAAGCAAACAACTGGAAGGGGAAGAAAAGAGTCATTTTTTTGTGGGTTGTCCATCGGGATGGTCAAAGCGCGATCGCCAAGAGTACCAAACCATCTGTAAAGCCGCTGGAATTACCCGCCTCAGCGTGGTTCCCGAATCACGGGCGGCGTTTATGCAGGCAAAGGAAGCGGGGAAGCTGGATTATGATAAGCTCAAATCGGCGGTACTTATTATTGATATTGGGTCTTCCACAACTGATTTTACCTTAGTCAAGAGTTTACATGAAATTCCCCTAGATTTTGGGAGTAATACCTTAGGGGCTTTCCTAATTGACAAGGCAATTTTTGAGCGAACTGTGGCTAACTATGAAGATACCGCATTATTAAAATGGGTGTTTGAGGAATATCCCCATCATAAAGCCCGTTGTCTTTTGGCTAGCCGTAAAGCCAAGGAAGATTATTTTTCTAACGAACAAGTCTATAGCCATCCCCAATCCTTTGCCCGTGGTTTTGAATCGATTAACGAACAGATTTATTTTATTCCCCAAGTCAATAAATCTGTCATGACGGAGATATTGAATCAACCGTTAACGGAATTGGATGGGAAAAGTTGGATTGAATCATTTCGGGAGTCAGTGATTGAGGCAAAAAAAACCCTGGCTGAACAAGGGATAACTCCAAAGGTTTTGCTCATGACAGGGGGCGCATCACGGATGCAATTCACCCGTCAAATTTGTGAAGAAATTTTCCCAGAACCCGCTACCCAAGTGCGTCCTGATCCCGAACCGGAACGGTGTATCGCCCTAGGGTTAGCGCGAGTTGGACGCTGGGATTTACGGGCGGAAGCGTTTAAAAAAGAAGTGGATCAACGGTTTGATTCTCAGAAACTAAAATCGATTATTGAACGACATATTCCTGAGTTAATTGAACTGTTAATTAAACCATTATCCCAGGGGTTAATTGACAACGCGGTTAAACCCAGTTTGCAAGACTGGCGCATGAATAAAATTAGGACGTTAGGTGACTTGGAAACTCGGATGAAGCAGCAGGCGCAGGCGTGGATTAAAAATGATTCTCTGGGGAAGAATGGCACTGAATCCGCACGACAGATTGTCAAAAATCAATCGATTACTTGGTTTAACAGCAAGATTCAACCTGAATTGTCGGTGGAAACCGACCCAATTTGTCAAAAATATCAAATACCCAGAAGCAGTTTAAGATTTGAGGAAGGGATTGATCCGGATGTGGTTAACCCAGAAATCTCCGTTGGCGATGCTATCTTGGCAGATACGGTGTTATTAATTGTTAATATCGTGATTGGTGGGGGAACGGTTGGGGGGATTATTACCCTGATTTTAACTGGACATTTGACGTGGCCCCTTTTAGTCATTTATGGTATTTCGGTACTGGCGGCTGGTGTGGAAATCACGCGCAGCAAAACCCAGGAAGCGATTAAGACTAAGTTAGATATTCCCAGTTGGAGTCGTCAATTTCTGTTGAATGATAATAAGATTAACTCAACCTGTGAGCAAATGAAGCCGGAGTTAGAGAAGGTGTTTAGGGAACAATTGCTTGAGAATCAGGAGGCGTTTGATGAGTTAATTAATAAGGTGGGGCGAGAGTTAAAGAAAGCGCTTAATGCGAAGGCGCAAGAAGCGGTAATCTTGATTCAGTAGAAAACGTTAGGAAATAATAACCACATATTCGTTGCGGTTTAGGGATAATTTGTAGGGGCGGGTTTAGGGATTCAATTAGATAGTCACCGATAAATGAACAACAAAACCCGCCCTGATTAACCTCTAAAAGCCCAGTATGCGTTATCGGATGAGTTTGTGATTGATAATCGAGGAAATGAACTCTACAGCGTTTTGCAAATTATCAAGCGTTTGAGTCAATTGGGGGGTGAATGAGTAAGTTGATGGGTTACGATATTGGCATGGCACAGCTAAAATTGTGGAATAGGTTGTAGGTTGGGTTGACGCCTGTTACTAGGGCAGAATATAGGGCTTTAGCCCTTACTACAAGCCGGTGCGATCGCATAACTTGAACCTGATTTTTCACCTGAAGTCTAGAAACCTGCGTCGGGGCGGGTTTAATTACTTATAGGTGCAACAGAAAAGATAGTAGTGAAACCCGCCCCGACAAGCTCAAAACTTATATCCCTTCGTTGCGCCACATACCCTGAAACGTAAGAACTCGAACCCACAGATATAATCCTATTACCGCAAGAGTTGCAATGTTCCCCGAATTTGCTCAAACGCCTGTTGATACACCGCCTCATTGCCACTTCCTTTAGCCAAACTAATCACAATAATATCTTGACCATCAAGACTGGAAAGCACGAGATTCTCGGACTCGTACAACCCTGTAGACTCGAATGCGATCGCGTCTTGATTGGCTACCTGTTGCTCTTTATAATTCTCTGGGGAGACAAAATAGTCAGAACGGCTTTTTACCCACTCTTGTAACGAGAGGCGATCGGGATTACGATAAACCCAAAGGCTAACGTTGGCTGGCAATTCCGTACCTTCAAAATCATTCTGAATCGCTTGATAATCCGCCTGCGTCCATACCTCTACGCTTCCCCGCCTCACTTCAGACTCAGTATCTGACTGTTCATTCGTATCATCAACAACAAACCCCTCCGGATACTCAAAACTGATACCCAAAGACTCGTTTTTATAGGTATTTTGGCTATCCTTTGACGATGAGTTAGTCTGAGTGGCTGGTTCGGTGGAACTAGAGGAAGTTACAGATTCAGCAGACGTTCCCGGAGAATTCACCCCAGAGGGAGGTTCTGCTTGACAAGCAATAGTCAGTCCCAAACTCACACAGCACAACACTCGACCCAAAAACCAGGAGATGCGATTGTTAGTTATCCATTGGCGCTGAATTGACATAAATCATCTTTATCTGCCTTTATCTGTTTTTTCTCGCTTGGGTGGTATCTGTCCGGTTTTTTGAGCTTCTAGTACAGCCACCTCAATCAAAAAGGCAGCTAAACTCGCTCTGGGTCTACCTTGGTTATCTGCTCATCATTCTAAACTTTCATAAATATAGTCGGGAATTGTAACGTGAATACGTTTGCTCACTACCAAGAGTTGACGTTCATTATCGCTTTTAATCTTACAGGTCTGCACTTGTAAATAGGGCGTTAGCTACAAAAAATCCCAAAGTACGCTATAATTTAAGGCTATTCATTTTAGGCTGTTTAAGCTGTTCGGCATTTAAACCTTAATGTCAATAATGGTGAAATCCTTGTAGTTCGAGCATCTTGCTCGCTACTCATACCCAATTTAAATGCATGACAGCTTATCGCTTAATGTGCATGACATTCAGATTAAATAGGAATATGATGCGATTAGTCTAATCATTCCATTCAATATAAACAAGTGCAATAAATCCAAATATGAACTTCTTTGAAAACATAACTATCGAAGGATACCGTCGCTTGTTTTCAGTACAAGTGGATATGCGACCTCTAACGGTGATGATTGGTGCCAATGGAGTAGGAAAAACATCTTTTTTAGAGATCTTCTCACTCCTAGCCGCGTCAGCAAAAGGTCAGTTACAGTCCAATATTTCCGAGTTGGGTGGTCTTCATGATATGGTAACACGCAGCAAGGCGGATAGTTTAGCTATCGCCTTGTCCATGTCTGTGCCAGATGAGCCACCCCTAAAATATAACCTCAGAATAACTCTCAAAGGTCAGTTCTATGAAATTGGTCTAGAAACATTGACCCAACAGCGTGATCCTCATGCACCTCAACCCTTTAAGTACATTGATTCAAGTGGCTTAGATGTCAAATATTCCACGCCGCAAGAACGCGGACTATTTCGCCCGAATTGGGAACATAATCCCTTAGAAACATCCCTGTCTCAGGTTCCCAAAATGTATCAACAACCGGAGACATTACGAAAGCGATTAGCCTCCTGTAGTTTTTACCGATCCTGGGAATTAAATGTTGCCCCCAAAAGTCCCGTTCGTTTGCCTCAATCCCTGCGTCCAGCCACGTTACCTGGAGCCAATGGAGAAGATTTAGTCTCCTGCCTTTATTATCTGCGAGAAACCGATTTCGATCGATTTGAAATCGTAGAAGATACCCTTTCTGCTGCCTTTCCCGATTTTGAACGATTGAGTTTTCCGCCCGTAGCAGCAGGTACTTTGGCAATGACATGGAAAGATAAAAATTTTTCAGAACCCCTCTATATGCACCAACTATCTGAGGGAGTATTGCGCTTTTTGTGGTTGGTGACACTCCTACAAAGCCGAGATTTAACGGCTGTAACTCTGATTGATGAACCCGAAGTGAGTTTACATCCAGAGTTGCTCCAATTGCTAGCTCATGTCATGCGAGAAGCTGCTCAACGAACTCAACTGATTGTGACAACGCATTCAGATAGACTCATCGGATTTCTTGAACCCAAGGAAGTATTAGTGTGTGACGCCGAAGATGGATTAACTACTCTAACGTGGGCAGATTCTCTAGATTTAGAAAAGTGGCTGGAAGAGTATAGTTTAGACCAAGTATGGGCGATGAACCTAATGGGAGGGCGTCCATGAAGATTGCAATTTTAGTTGAAGGATCAACTGAAAAAGCGTTTAAGCCTATCCTAACCGAGTTTCTTAATCGGTATTTACCCCAACAGATGCCCAAACTGAAGTTTGTCACATCTGGTTCTGGTGGTCGTATTCCTAAAGAAAATAAACTCAAACGTCAGGTTGAAAAACTCCTGAGTGGTAAAGATGCTTATGATGCTGTCATTGCACTGACAGACATTTATACAGATACTAAAGGGATTAGAGATTTTGAAGATGCAGAAGATGCTAAGAAAAAAATGAGGGAATGGGTGGGAAATAACCCCAATTTTTATCCCCATGCTGCGTCCTATGAATTTGAAGCTTGGCTTTTACCGTTTTGGTCAACCATTCAGAAACTGGCTAAACATAATAAGTCGGCTCCCAGTGGCAATCCTGAGAAAGTTAATCATGATAATCCGCCTTCCCAGCGAATTAAAGAAATCTTTGAATTAGGGAAAAGTTCCCGGAGTTATAATAAAGCGCGTGATGCAAAAAAAATCTTAGAGCAAAACGATCTGATGGATGCTATTGAAGCATGTTCTGAATTAAAGGCGTTTATCAATACAATTTTATCTTTGTCTGGAGGAGACGCAATCCCATAACAGCAATTAATCTTAACCTTCAGAAAGAGCTACTAAGGCACTTTCACTACTCACCCCGTTAGTTTAAACGATAAACCCCCCATGAAGGGGGGGTTATCTATTCAGTTTTTTTAATGCTGATTAACTTTTCACTTACTTGGCTCTCCTTGTATGAATATCTACTAATATAATTATTTTTTTGTAATACTGATTTTAGGTTGAGGACGACGCTCATCTCAAACTTTACGATGTAAGGATGCTTACTCCTATCTAGACCTCGTATTCAGTTCAATGCGACTGAGAAGGTCAACGATCGCGATTAGAGCTTGGGTGATAATGTAGACGGTTAAGCAACCGATTATACCTTGCAACACCACCACCAGTAAGGGGAAGACTACAGCAAGGATGTTTGCTCCAGCCGTGCGAACCTGAAAAAATCCAGTCCCAAACAAAAAAATTAGACTGAAAGCAACGACAAGGAAATAGCCAAAATACTGAATTCTTTTCAGATTGGAAATAAATCTTGTATACAGTTTACCTTGCTCAGAATTACCTTGTGTCATTTTCAGCCAGCCCCTACTTCTACATCAATGAGAGTGTCCCCAGCCAGGAAACACTCTCATGCTACTACAGCGTGCGATCGCGAACTCCTTCTAAGCGCCGACAGATTCCTTGGCGGCGTACATCACCTCAAGGGTAATTTCACTAAACCCTCGCTCCCGCGCAAATTTCTCTGTATTCCGCTTCACTTTACCGCGCACGAAACCTGGAACTTTATTCAATTCAGTTTGTGCTTCTTTATTCCAATTCAAGTCAGAATCAGCGGAAATCCCTTTCGTAATTACTTCCTTAGTATCATGACCACCGAAGATTTCCAACAGGTGATCTTCCATTCCCAAAGTAAAGGAATTGTACACTAAATCAGCCATTTGATTTGTCCCTTCGTAACCCATGAATGGTTTATACCCAATGGGGAAGTTTTGAATGTGAATTGGTGCAGCAATCACACCACAGGGAATATCCAACCGCTTACCCACATGGCGTTCCATCTGAGTGCCAAAAATAGCCGAGGGTTCAATCCGCGCGATCGCATCGCCAATTTCGCCGTTATCCTCACTAATTAGGATCTCATCACAGTATTCGCTCACCTGTTCCTTGAACCAGTCTGCATCATACTTGCAATAAGTCCCCGCTAGCACCACATGAATCCCCATCTCCCGTGCCAAAATTTTGGTCATCGCCGCCGCGTGGGTATTGTCACCAAAGACAACGGCTTTCTTCCCAGTCAAATTCTGACAGTCAATGGAACGTGAGAACCAAGCCGCTTGGGACACATACAGCGTCTGATTATTAATATACTCCTCGTAATCCACATCAGCGCCTTGCTGGTTGAGTACCTGCTGCATCTTACGGATACACCGTGCTGTTTCCACAACCCCCATCGGTGTGATATCCACATAAGGCATATTGAACTCTGCTTCCAGGTAACGCGCCGCCATCATGCCGATTTCCCGATAGGGTACGAGGTTAAACCAAGCGCGAGGCAAATTTTTCAGATTGTGAACTGATGCGCCTTCTGGGATCACCTCGTTCACTTCAATCCCCAAGTCAGCCATTAACCGCTTTAATTCGGTGCAGTCGTGCTGGTTGTGGAAGCCGAGGGTGGAAATACCAATGATGTTCACCGAAGGCTTTTGAGTCTTACCCTCTGGTAATTCCCCTTTCTTCTTCGCCTTGTTCAGATAATACTGGACTATTTGTTCCAGAGTGCGATCGGCGGCTTGTAGTTCATTCACCCGGTAGTGGTTCACATCTGCCAGCATTACATCACCGTTGGCTTCAAGTTGAGCGCGTTCAACGAAGTTGCCCAAATCTTCTTGGAGAATGCTGGAGGTGCAGGTGGGGGTCAATACAATCAGATCTGGGGTGACTTCCTTATCCTTGCGGATGATATTATCCACCACTTTTTCCTGAGAACCCCGTGCCAAAACGTGTCGATCTACGATGCTGGCGGTTACTGGAGTGTAGTCTCGCTCCCGTTCTAGCATCGATCGCATCACGTTGAAATAATCATCGCCCAGTGGTGCATGCATGATCGCGTGGACATTCTTAAAGGAACTGGCAACGCGGAGAGTGCCAATGTGAGCCGGACCTGCATACATCCAGTAAGCCAATTTCATACCGAGTTTCTCCCTTGTATTTGTTGCACAAAGCCCGATTGAGGACGAATGGGCAGTGTTATTGATGAGTTTATATTTTCAAGTCGCTTCTGATTGTCTCAGACTTTAAGCATTTCGTGAGTAGGTAGTGACTCGGATGGTCATGGCGGGAAAATCGCCCAAACCTGCTTACTGACTGGGATTCAGCCTAAAACTAAAACAACTTAACGGTTGTTTATTGCAATCATTCTTAAAATTTCGCGAAATTCCTCAATGTTTCCCATTGACAAGGAGACGATCTCAGATAAACTCTATTGAATAATCACCTATCAAAAATTTTGGCAACCTGACACGTTAGCAGCGAGTAAAGAAATGGCAAAACTAGCACAGTTCATGATCTTGGCAGGGTTGATAACTTCTTTTTCTGCCCAAGTCTACATCCTCGTGCAAGCCTTTCGTTATTCTGCTCTTGACGGATTGCTTTGCCTCGTTATTCCTGGATATATTGTCTACTATGCGAGAAGGAAACGGACACGACAAACCAAACCTCTTCTCGTTTGGATAGGCGGTTTGCTCTTATTTATCTTGGGGCTAGTATTGTCTCCTTAGCTTCTCGTTGCGCTCGTGTTACAAAACATTACTCATAATGAGTCCACATCCGCAGAATCTTTACGGTATTCTCTGACTCAATCACTTGATACACGAGACGATGCTGGATATTGATACGCCGCGAGTAAGCACCAGATAAATCACCCACTAGCTTTTCGTAAGGTGGGGGATTCTGAAATGGGTTAATTTCAATGATATCGAGTAGTGCTTGAGCTTTGTCTCGTAAATTACTTTGAGATAGCTTCTTGGCATCCTTCTGAGCCTGTTTCGTGTAGACAAGTTGCCAAGTCACCACTCCAACTCCTGATCGCATTCTTCAATCGGAGTTGCCAAGCCAGCACGAATTGATTCCCGCATTCCCGGTATCGAAAGTAGATACAGCGTTTCCTGAATTGCTAACCAATCGGCTTCAGACAGTAAAACCGCATTGCTACTTCCTGAAGTAATCACAATTGGCTCATGGGATTGACTCACAGCATCGATCAAATCTTGCAATTGCTGTTTGGCTTTATTAATAGGAATCATCGCCATCAACTTAGTCAAGTTTAAACTAATTACACTTGGATCTATTATATTCATGATTTTAGCGTTCTAGTGGCGCAACGGCTTGTCGATTGGTGCGAAAACGCGGCAATTTAGGAGTCATCATTGAAGCCTAACGGTGTAATGTGCTGACTTTATTGATTTGCCTTCAGCGATTTCAGCAATTGCCTGGGTCGAAATAGTTGGATATCTTGATAGCGATTAGGATAGTGGATAAACATATAATGTTCGTACTCGTACCAGTGCATTTCACATTTTTCCCGATTACAACTACCACAAATAACCCACAGATTTCTAAAATCTAAGGATAGCCAGGGATATTGCGATCGCGGAAGTTTGTGATCGATGGTTCTCCCACCCACATCAGCAAATCGACTACCACAAACTGGACAATGCCAATCCGAGTTGTTTTTCACCCAGTCTTTACTCTCTGGAGTTGTGCCGCATTCAACGTCACCATTGACATAGCGCCAGTGATCAAACTTGCGATAGTCTTCTAAATCTTGGCGAGTTAGTCTATTATACCGCTTTTTGCCAACCTTATCGGCTACTTTAAAAAGGTCTTCTATATTTTTATCATCGAGGTTCATGGTCTATCTGATTCAGACTTGATTTAGCGATATTTGTTGCGAGATTGCCTGTTTTTTGCCGAAAAACGAGAAGTTTGACTGTAATCAATCACTTCAACTTCAGTTTCGGGAAATTGCTGGTCAACTAAGTCTGATACCGCATTCACTTCCGCCGCCATTTCTTGATTAAAAGCTTCTATTTCTTCAAGCGTTTGGTATTTTTGACCAATGCGATCAGCTTCTAAGAACAATTCTTCTAAGGTTGGTTCATCATCCGCGTCAGGCTGAGCCGGTAACTCATTAATTTTTTGATAGAGCTGAATCACATTATCCCAGCCAACGTTTTTATACCCGTTTTCTTTGAGCCAGATTCGATCAGTTTTCGGCAACTTATTCCGACGAATTGAATTTGATTGCTGGACTTCACGATAGCCCATACCGCTAAATGTGCGACTTTGGTGTTTTTGGCTTGCCATACTAATTTGCCCCTACCCTAACGTCCACCGAAACAGTCTGATCAACGCTTTGCGGATCTCACTATCCTCATATTCCAACAACATTTTGGTATCTCGCGCTAATCGTAGTCGAATTTGGTCAACAATATTCGTTAAATCTCTGTTATCTTTTTTGAGTTTTTCATTAGCGTCAACCAACTCCTCACACTCTACCGCAGACAGGGATTGGGTAATGTTTTTATTAATGCCGTATTTTGCTTTCAGTGTATCTTGAAGAGTACTCTTGGTTGGCATTCACCTTCTCCTTCAGAGGTTTATTTTCACTATACCTCACGCGGCGTATAGCAGAATCTGTGTACCTCAGTTACCTGAAAAGCGACCTAAGCTTACTGTATTAATTAAAAATCGTCAAAAAAAGATTCTATTTTTTACAAAAATACATGCATCTAACCTCTACGTTTTTTTGCGCCTATATGTGCTGATTTAGCGCAGCATTCTCGCTAAATCAGGCATTTCAGCGACTGGTGAGCCGAATTCATTTAAAAATAAATACACTAAGCCACAAGTATTAATTTTACCAAATCGCTGAACTAACGCAAAATCGTTGCTAATTGAGAATAATTCTCACAGTTTTTTTGCCCGTAACGTTCTGTAAAGCAACAAATCTCTCATCTCAACCCACTCCTAAGAAAAGTTTCAATTATCACCGATAGACTATACTCTCTAGGAATCCCCAATCGGTGATAATTGATCAGGAGATCACCCAGTTGTCGAGGAAAGAGTCATCCGAGAAAAACCGTATCCAAGACTACGAATCATCACCTGATGCGAATCTTATTTTTGCATTCCAATTTTCCCGCCCAATTCCGCCACCTAGCCGTTATCTTGGCGCAAGACCCGCGTCACCAAGTCGTCTTTGGTACAACCCGCAAAGAGGGTCAATTACCTGGTGTTGTCAAAGCCATCTATGCGCCATCCCGCCAAGCCCGTCCAGAAACCCATCACTACGTCCGCCCCTTGGAAAATGCGGTGCTGCAAGGGCAAGGGGTTTATCGCCTGTGTGAACAACTCAAAGCCCAAGGGTTTATTCCCGATGTGGTTTATGGTCATTCCGGTTGGGGTCCTACCTTCTTTATCAAAGACAGTTTCCCCAAGGCGAAACTATTATGCTATTTCGAGTGGTTTTATCACGCTCATGGTTCAGACGCCGACTTTGATCCAGCAGAACCCCTCAACGCCGACGATGAAGCCCGGATTCGGATCAAAAATGCGCCGATTCTGATTGATTTGTACAGTTGCGATCGCGGACTCTCTCCCACCCATTGGCAGCACCAACAGTTTCCCCCAGAGTATCGGGATAAAATTACGGTACACCATGATGGGATTGACACTAACTTTTTTCAACCGAAACCGGGACACAAATTAGTCCTCCCTCGGTTAAATTTAGACCTATCTCACGTCAAAGAACTTGTCACCTATGTCGCCAGAGGAATGGAACCCTATCGCGGCTTTCCCCAGTTGATAGAAACCATTGCCTTACTGCAAGAAAAACGCCCCCATTGTCATGCGGTTATCGTGGGCGAAAATCGTGTCGCCTATGGGAAATCCCTTCCGGATGGCAAAACCTATAAGGAAGTCATGCTGGAAAATTTTCCATTGGATCTCAACCGCGTTCATTTTACCGGGTTACTTCCCTATCCAGACTATCTACAAGTATTACAAGCCTCAGCGGTTCATATTTATTTAACCCGTCCCTTTGTTTTATCCTGGTCAATGTTAGAAGCCTTATCAACAGGGTGTTTAGTTGTTGCGTCAAACACAGCACCTGTGAGGGAGGTAATCCAGGATGGCGTGAATGGTTTATTAGCCGACTTTTTTTCGCCCCAAAACATTGCTGAACGGGTGGAAGAGGTGCTGAATCATCCTGATAGTATGGCGGCGCTGCGAGTTCAAGGGCGAAAAACGATTCTGGAGCGTTATGACTTAACTCAATTATTGATGCAGCATATCCAGTGGATCGAACAAACTGTTGGAGATTAACTTTAAATTTTCCCACCTATTTACCTTTGAGAAATCGCTCTCACTTCCTGCACCTCAAACCCCAGCGCCTCCGCCACTTGTTCCACACTCAACCCCATATCCAACAACCGAGGGATTGCATCCCGTCGCGCCTGCTGTTCGTGCTGGGCGCGTTCATCACCAATTAGCAAGAGATTTCCTTGTGCATCCCACCAGCGTAACCAGCATTGAGTTTGATTTTGATAGCATCCTTCCCATAGTCCCAACTCTACTCCCAAAGGCGCGATCGCATAATGACCCCGTTCATTCGCTCTTAAGGGTTCATAAAACCCATTGACGAGGTGATACAGTTCCAACCTTTCCTGATTGATTTCGTAGATACCATAATAGGGAATCCGCATAATCCGTTCATAGACCCAAAACTTCCCTGGTTTCGTCGTTTGGGCTTGATTTGAGAACGATAGTGGCGTGCGATCGCGTTCCTGGGAACCATCCCCTGAAGCAAACTCCAGTGCGATTAATGGTGCGATAAATTCCCGCCACAACACATAGGAACGACGGATTTTTCCGCCTAACTTGGGCGGAACATTAGGCACATAAAACCAATCTGGTGCTTCAGCCCCTTGTTCAGGTGGATCAGTTTCTCGCCAGTAGATCCCACAATTTTGTCCAATGGCGTATTGTCCATCAGGATGCAGTCGTTGTAAAACTCCTCCAATTGAATCGGTTAGGATTAGGCTTTGAGGGTGTTCTTGAAAATTCTTCACAAATGTACCATCAGACTCAGGAAGTTGAGTATGGTCTGGAAAAGGTGGTGGTAGTAAATCAGCGATAGGACTCTGAGTCATGACTGTTTGGGTAATGATTACATCTATTACATATTAGTTTGGCAAAAGTTGCCCCTTGTCATCCAGCTATACCACTTACCCAATCCCTCGTTTCATACTAACAACTGAAAATCCCGATTAGCTCAGGGCGTGACGTTGAGCGTCTAACAACTCCTTAATGCCTATTTCTGCCATATCAATTAACTGATTAAGCTGAGTCCGACTAAAGCTTTCTTCTTCCGCCGTTCCTTGAATTTCAATAATATTCAATTCGTCGTTCATGATAACATTAAAATCCGTTTGCGCGGCGACATCTTCTTGGTAGTTCAAATCTAAAAATGGTTCACCCTCCAACAATCCCACCGAAACCGCCGCGATTTGGTGACGGATTGGCGAGCGCTCTAATTCTCCAGCTTGGACTAATTTATCCAAAGCCTCAGCCAGGGCGACGTATCCCCCAGTAATTGAAGCGGTACGGGTTCCCGCATCGGCTTGCAGGACATCCGCATCCACCATCACCGTGCGTTCACCTAATGCGGTTAAATCTACAGCCGCTCTTAAAGAGCGTCCAATCAGTCGTTGAATTTCTTGAGTTCGACCGGATAATTTAAGTAATTCACGGGTTTGGCGTTGAGGTGTAGCGCCGGGAAGCATCCGATACTCGGCGGTTAACCAACCACTACCTGTTCCTTCAAGAAATCGCGGGATTCCCGGCTGAATGGTGACATTACATAATACCTGGGTATCACCGCACTTGGTTAAGACAGAAGCTGATGCAAATTTAGTGAATCCACGGACAAAACTGATGGGACGGAGTTGGTTAGGTTGACGATGATCAGGACGTTGCCAAGACATGGTAGTACTTCTGAGTCAGAACGGGGTTTGTCAAAAAAGGTTAATTTTCCAGTTCAAGTTTGTGCAAGATATTTTGCTGAACTTGCTCTGGCGGTTGGTCGCCGTTTATCGTCAACAGCTTTTGACGATAGTCATAGTACTCCAGGATGGGGACTGTGCGTTCGTGGAATAACTCGATGCGGCGCGGGACAATTTCGGGATGGTCATCCAGACGAGACTTGGCTGATGTGGTGCTATCTTTAGCATAGTTTTGCGATCGCGCCACTGAACGAGTCATCATTACGGATTCGGGTACGGTTAAGTAAATCGCCCAATCTAGCTGTTGATTTAAGTCCTCCAGGAGAAAATCTAATTCCTCGGCTTGGAAAGCAGTACGGGGATACCCTTCTAGCACCCAACCTTTCGCCGTGTCAGGTTGTAGCAGGCGCTGGCGCATGAATTCGATCAGGATTTCATCAGGGACTAATTCTCCCTTCTCGACGTAGGGCTGAGCCTTTTGACCTAAATCGGTTTGAGATGCGATCGCACGACGCAAAATGTTACCACTGGAAATCTCCACGATCCCCAAATGGTGACACAACTGTCGCGCCTGTGTGCTTTTCCCTGACCCTGGACCTCCCAGAATCACTAGTCTCACGATAATAGCTCCTCTGTTCCTAGCCTGGACAAGTCTTTTATCAATGTTGCACAAATCCTTTGCATCTGGGCAGGTTTTGACGCTAGTGACTACTGACCGTCATTTTGCCACGAATCCCCCTGGATGAACATTCTCACCGACTTACTCTTGACGGACTTGTAGATATGGTGTTTGATTAGGGATGCCACTGAAAAAAATACGCTATATCTTGTTCGCTGCATTGATTGGATTTCGAGTTAGGTTCCTTGAATTACTTGTGGGTTTTGTGATACAGTGACAATGTAGGCAGGGATAGGGGAGAAGGAAAGAATTACTAAAATTGAGTTAAGTTGTAAACGGCTAGAATCCCCGACCCAAAAGGATTCGGTGGAATAGTAGCAGAAACAGGCGATCGCGAATCAGGCGTCAGGAACCTCAGCCTAAAGGCATGAGGCTTGAAAGAGAAATCTAACAAGCCATTCTGACCAGCTTAAGTCTTAACTGACTACGTTATCGGCAAGTGTTCAAGACATACCAGTAGATGCGTAGCTAGTCTACTGCTCTAGAACCGAAAAGTTAAACAGTTTTAAGGTCACTGAAACAGTGCTTTTTGGATAGTTACCGACCGATAACATTGGCGAAGCTAACTTTACCCGAAAGGAGATTGAGGCAACCATACCTC
>NZ_JAVKEW010000106.1:0-3356 GCF_040226375.1 Coleofasciculus sp. G2-EDA-02
ATGAACAATGGATAATGACCTCTCCTTAAAAGAAGAGGATTGAAATTAAGGAAAATCTTTTTTAATTTCTTCGTAAACGAAGAGGTCTTAGACCCAATTAATCAATTGTCAATTATCAATTATTAATTATCCATTGATAAGTAAACCCGATTGTTTGCCAAAACACCGTATTTCCTTTTACCTATACCCTGGAGCCTTCTGTTCTGAAGTCTTGCCTTCACCAAGGGTGTAAGTATTCAACCGGACATTCTATCCCTCGCTATAGTCAAGGAATACATTCCCCCTCATGTAGGATTGTTGGTAACTCTTTATTTATGACCTAGGTTAGAAACGAAATTATACTTAAGGGGGATGTATACACAAAAACGGTTTAAAATTGGAGAATGGTTCACCTCAATCCTTCTAAAAATGTGCTTAATCGCCGCCCTTTGGGTAAAGTCTATCTCGTCGGTGCTGGACCTGGAAGCATGGCATACCTCACCCGACAAGGGCAACAGCTTCTCAGTCAAGCGGAAGTGTTAGTCTATGACGCTTTAGTAGACTCTCAACTTTTACAATTAGTCTCGGCAAATTGCCGCCAGTTTGATGTGGGAAAGCGGGGGGGACATCCCTCAACTCCACAAGCGGAAATTAATCAATTGTTGGTCAAACAATGTAAACAAGGGAAGCAGGTAGTCCGTTTAAAAAGTGGTGATCCCTTTATCTTTGGTCGGGCGACGTCGGAAATTCAAGCGTTAACCAATGCAGGTTGCGCCTTTGAAGTCGTACCAGGAATTTCCTCTGCCCTCGCTGCACCGTTACTGGCAAATATTCCCCTGACTGATGCGGTTTTAAGTCGCTGTTTTGCCGTCCTCAGTGCCCATCAACCCGAAGCATTAGACTGGGAAGCATTGGCACGAATTGATACCTTGGTTATTCTAATGGGTGGGCGTCATTTAGCGAAAATCGTTGAGCAGTTACAGCGTTATGGCAAATCCTATCAAACCCCTGTGGCTGTGATTCAGGCTTGTGGACGGACTCAGCAACAGGTTTGGGCGGGAACATTGTCCAGTATTGTGAGGCAAACGGCTGGTGTCTCGCTGTCTCCTGTAGTCATTGTCGTGGGAGAAGTGGTAGGATTACGAGACTATCTGCAATCGCCCCAACCGTTGAATACAGAATGGACAAAGCACGAGATAATAGGCGAAGACATCAGTAGAAGTGGTTGCCAACAGATGCTTCAGGGTAAAACAATCTTAGTTACTCGTTCGGCGGAACACTCGAGTACATTCCGGGACTTGTTAGAACATGAAGGTGCTACAGTGATTGAAATGCCCGCATTGTTGATTACGCCGCCGTCGAGTTGGGACGCTTTGGATAAAGCAATCACCCACTTATCCGATTTCGATTGGTTAATTCTCACCTCAAGTAACGGCGTCAATTACTTTTTTGAACGACTGCTGACGCTAGGAAAAGATAGCCGTGCGTTATCCGAAGTCAAAATCGCCGTTGTGGGGAAGAAAACGGCGATGAGTTTAAAAGAACGAGGATTAAACCCAGATTTTATTCCCCCGGATTTTGTCGCCGATTCCCTGGTTGAACATTTTCCTGAACCCCTGGCTGAGCAAAATATCCTGTTCCCCCGTGTGGAAACTGGGGGACGAGAGGTTTTAGTCCAAGAATTAACTGCCCAAGGTGCTAATATGGTGGAAGTTGCGGCGTATCAATCAACTTGTCCAGGGGAAATAGCCCCCCCAGCTTGGGCAGCGTTGCAAAATCGTACCGTCGATATTATTACATTTGCCAGTTCTAAAACCGTCAAAAATTTTTATCAGCTTTTAGAAAAAACGAGCAATGAGCCACTCTCGCTTTTGAAAAATGTCTGTATTGCTTCCATTGGTCCCCAAACGTCCAAAACCTGTCAACAACGGTTGGGACGAGTGGATGTAGAGGCTCAACAGTATACTTTAGAAGGGTTAACCCAAGCCGTAGTACAATGGGTCAATCAAAAATAAGTCGCATTCACACAAACCGCAGTCGCACAAATCGCAACAATTCGCCATAGATTCAATCCCATAGCGAACCGTTTATATTCGTCTAAAGACGACGGGATAAGAATTTCAGTCGGTTTTAACGGAACCAACGTGCAGCAATTTGCTACGGAATATAGCTTCTAATGCTACCCTGAACAAAAAAGCCAGCAGCAGCCATGATGACAGAGACAGAACTCGAACAGACGACAGCAACACCTGAAACACCTGAAACAACTGAAACACCTGAAACAACTGACGCCCCTGAGCAGAACAAAAGGGAATCGGAAAATGAGGGTAGTATCTTCCAAGCGATTGGAATCGTCCTCGGTGAAGTCAGCGTGTCGGACGAGGGACGTGCTATGCTTACTATCGCTGGTAAAGACTATCCACTCTTCTATACATCTCGATTACGCAGGGCTTTCAACGCTCTGAAACTGGAAATAAAGAACACGGGAGAGCCGACTCAACGATTAATCGTTTACCCAAGAGTGACCCACTTTCCGCAACGCAACAAGCCGCACCAGCTTTCCTTTCAGTTGGTAGGATTCTCCAAAGGAGAACCCGATGGCGTTGCAGCACAATTGCAAGACTTCGAGTTTCAAATCCGTGGCTTGTGGCAATTCATTCCTGTGTGTCGAGGACCGGTTGTCTCGATTTTCCGGAATTTCAATGACGATCGCCTAGACTATATCAAGAAAGCTGAACCGGCGCAAAAGGTGAGATTTATGAAAGCGTCTCACCTACCGATGATGTGGAAAGATTCTCCGGTTAAGCCGTTTCGATTCAATCCGACACTCACAAAAGAGGAACAGGGACATCCTGCATTTATTCAAGTCAAGGCTAAATTTTTACCTGATAGAAGTCTTTTTGAGTTCGATGCTCTATTAGCGCCGCCATTGGAGAAAGCACCTAAGTTTTTGAAGGCGTCGAAAGCGGATAAGACAGCCGTACAGCAGGAGAAACGGCAGAATAAGCCAAAGCACAAGCCTAGTACAGGAAGGCCCAATCCAGAAGCTAAAGAGCAAAAGCCTACTATAAAAAGGCAGAAGCCTACTACACCAGAGCAGAAGCTAGAAGCTAAAGAGCCAAAGCCTACTACACCAGAGCAGAAGCCAGAAACCACAAAGCAGAAGCCGAGTACAGTAAGGAAGAGAGTAAAAGCCAAGGAGCAGAAGCCAGAGGACAAAACACTTTAAGGTTTATCGTAGTCGCGGAAGTCCTCACCCTCAACAGAGTAGGGTGAGGATGGACAGCGGGAAATCGGAGGAACGTAGATTTCCAAATTACCTAGCTAGATGCAATTTTTTAGTGTTATAATAACAGTAACCCACTTAGGTCTACCTT
>NZ_JAVKEW010000107.1:0-32708 GCF_040226375.1 Coleofasciculus sp. G2-EDA-02
TTGTAGGGGCGGGTAATGGGACAATTGTAGGGGCGGGTAATGGGACAATTGTAGGGGCGGGTAATGGGACAATTGTAGGGGCGGGTAATGGGACAATTGTAGGGGCGGGTAATGGGACTAAATTCAGCTACCCACCGATAAATGAACAACAAAACCCGCCCTCCCCACCGATAAATGAACAACAAAACCCGCCCTCCCCACCGATAACGGAACAACAAAACCCGCCCTCCCCACCAATAACGGAACAACAAAACCCGCCCCTACATAAGACAATAGACATAAGACGAATGACGATCTCCACCGTTAACATTAATTGCCCCCGTTTAGAAATGCTTGATAATCGCCCCCCAATGCTTCGACAATGGTGCGAGTATTGGTAATCAGCATTTTTACATAAGTATCCGCTTCACTTCCTGGTGCGCCGAGGGAATCAGAATAAAGTTCAGATGGTGATAATTTGACTCCCGCTTCTTCTGCAACCGTTTTAATCAGGGCGGAGTTAATCGTGGTTTCGGCAAAAATAGCGGGAACGCCTGCTTCTTTTACCGCATCGGATAGGGTTTTCACAGTTTGGGCGCTGGGTTGTTCTTCGGTGCTAATACCAATCAAAGTGCCAATCACTTCTAATCCATAGGCTTGAGCATAATATTGAAAGGCGTCATGGGTGGTGACGAGTTTACGCTGATTAACAGGTATGGTTTGAATCTGTTGAGTAATCCAGGTATCAACCTGTTCTAATTCAGCCGTGAGTTTGGCTGCATTGGCGGTAAATTTGTCTTTGTCTTCCGGTGAAAGTTCAATTAAGCGATCGCGTATCGCATTAACCATTTTAATCCCATGCTCTGCATCTCCCCAAACATGAGGATCTGGTTCATTTTTTCCCTGATACTCAAAATCTAATGGCGTTACAACTTCCCCAACAGCAAAGGTTTTGGCATTTACCCCCGCCGACTGCATCAGTTTAATCAGTCCCGGTTCTAAGTTATAACCGTTGTAGAGAATTAGATCGGCTTTTTCTAAAGCAATGGTATCAGCGGGTACGGGTTCGTAAACGTGAGGATCAGCACCGGGTTCGAGGATTCCAGTTAGTTCAATCTCATCTCCCCCGACTTGTTCTGTCCAGTCGGCAATAATGGTACTTGTGGCGACAACGTTAGGTTTGTCCTCAGCATCGGTTCCTGAAAGATTTGGATTTGTCGCCTCACAGCCACTGATCCAAAGTCCCAGAATCACCCCAGCCAGAACCTTCCAGCGTGAAATTTTAGGGAGATTGGCGATTGAGAATTGGGCAATTATACCTGACTCCTCAACCAGGGCGGGTTTAGTCAAGTTATCGGTTTGTTGGGTAAGGTTATCCGTCAAACCCGCCCCTACCCATTGGCTCCCCTGCTTCTCGACTCCCAGACGTTTTACCGGAACCTCTCTACAAGCTTCCCCTACACCTGTACACCCCTGCAACTGAGTTCTACCCTGCGAGTGAGTCATTACGTTCATTTAGTTTATATATTAGTTCTCATATTGTTTTCATTTTTGAGGATACAATATTTTCATAATTGTTTCATTTTCTGGAGTCTGCCAGGTTTAATCATGTCAACGGTTATCTTTAAGCGAAACGATCGCAACCCCCAAAGCCCCACCATTACCCGCCAGGAACCCATGAGGATTGGACACCTTAGCGTGCAATACCGCCTCGTCGAAGCGCTAAAGGATATCACCTGTCAGATTCAACCGGGGCGACTGACGGGGATTATTGGTCCAAATGGCGCGGGAAAAAGTACGCTGATGAAAGCGATGCTAGGGTTAGTTCAGACAAGCTGTGGTACAGCGATGTATCAGGGGAAACCCATGATGGAGCAGTTAGACAGAGTAGCGTATGTACCCCAGCGATCGCAGATTGATTGGACATACCCCGCAACGGTGTGGGATGTGGTATTGATGGGGCGGATACGCAAGACGGGATGGTTTCGGCGTTTCTCCAGCGTATCTCGACGCATCGCCGTCCAATCGTTAGCGCGGGTGGGTATGAGTGAATTTCGCGATCGCCCCATCGGGCAATTATCCGGGGGACAGCAGCAGCGCGTCTTTCTCGCCAAAGCATTAGCTGAACAAGCCGATATTTTCTGTTTTGACGAACCCATGGCGGGAATCGATAAAAAAACCGAAGCCGTTATTTTTGAGATTCTCCACGAGTTAGCCGATACCGGGAAAACCGTGTTAGTGGTTCATCATGATTTAGGGGAAGCGATTACAAATTTTGATGATTTAATTTTATTGAATCGGGAATTAATTGCATCAGGTTCCCGCCAACAAGTAATGCAGGCAAATAACCTACAACGGGCGTATGGAGGTCAAGTCGTATTTTTCTCAGACGCCGCTTAATGTTTGAATTGTGTAGGGGCGGGTTTAGGGATTAAAATTGATTGTTTTTATTAACGTTAAGACAAAACCCGCCCTGGCTAACGTTTTAGGTATTTAACAAATGACAAATGACATCAACAAATGACAAATCATGCTTGACCTTTTAATTGAACCTTTGCAATACAGCTTTATGCAGCGATCGCTAATGACAGCCGTCTTAGTGGGAATCGTCTGCGCCTCGGTGGGAAGTTATCTGATGGTACAACGCCTCGCCTTACTCGGTGACGCGATTAGTCATTCTGTGTTACCGGGATTAGCGATCGCCTATATCGTGGGCGTGGATATCTTTCTGGGGGCGTTTTTGGCAGGTATTGTCAGTACCATTGTAATTACCTGGATCAGGACGCGATCGCAGATTAAAGAAGATGCAGCGATGGGGATTGTCTTTTCCGCCTTCTTTGCCCTCGGTATTACTTTAATTACAGTTATTCAAAAAGACAATAAGATTGACCTAAATCACTTTTTATTTGGTAATATCCTCAGTGTTACGGGAAAGGAAGTAATGAATACAGCAATTATTACCGCCATTGTCCTCGCCATTGTTTTATTGCTGTATAAAGAATTAATGTTTTATACCTTTGACCCTGTGGGCGCAAAAGCAGCAGGATTACCAACAAACTTACTCAACTTTGGTTTAATGATTTTGATTGCCCTAACCATTGTCGCCAGTCTCAAAGCCGTTGGGGTAATTTTAGTCTTAGCCATGCTAATTACCCCAGGAGCGACGGCTTATTTATTGGTGACAAGGTTGCACCAGATGATGATGTTAGGTTCAGGAATTGGCGTCGTTGCCAGTATCAGTGGCATGTATTTGAGCTATTTTTTCAACTTACCGTCAGGTCCTGCCATTGTATTAGTCACATTTGGATTTTTTATGCTGGCGTTTTTATTTAGTCCCAGTCAGGGCGTTTTGACTCATCCCAGAGTTCAATCTAATCAGTCACAGATTTGGCGGGAAATTAAGGGATTATGGCGATGAAATGAATCTGTAGGGGCGGGTTTAGGAACTAGCGCTAGCTTTTTACTAATAACGGAACAACAAAACCCGCCCAACCTCACCGATAACGGCACAACAAAACCCGCCCAACCTCACCGATAACGGCACAACAAAACCCGCCCTAATTAATAGGGCATGGCAATGCCATGCCCCTACAACGAATTGATGCGGTAGGGGCACGATATTATCGTGCCCTGATCTAGCGCCCCGACTGTGCTTTACGGAACAGCTTATTTCCGCTACCCAACGGGATTTAATAGTTGCTGCAAATCTAACATAAAAATTGTGGTCGTCACCTCCTCATCAGAGATAATTGCGGCATGACTAACCATCTGCAACTGACGGTTAGATTGAGGTAATTGGTGGATCATATCGGGGCTTAATTCAACTAAATTTGGCGGTTCATCAACGATAATGCCACAGAGTTCCCTAGCTAGAGGGCGGGTAATCACTAAAAATGATTGGTGATCGGGTACAGTAGAGACTAAAGATGGACTGTCTCTATCAGCATTTAACTGCTGATGCAAATCCACGATCCGAATCGTATGATTCCCGATTTGAATTAATCCCATGGCATTCCAGCCACTGGCAGTTGGTGGAGTGTTGATTACTTTTAACACATTATCCATTGGCAGTGACATGAGACAGTCGCTAATCTTAAATACGATATATTTCTCTAATTCATGATTCATGTTCATAGTTCATAGTTGATTGTTCGTAGTAATTTCTTTCTCCTCTCTTGCTCCCCTCTCCCCTCATTCCCCCCTTTCTCCCCCCCTTTCTCCCCCCCTTTCTCCCCCCCTTTCTCCCCCCCTTTCAAAGGGGGGTTAGGGGGGATGGGGGTTAGGGGGGATGGGGGATGGATAGGGGCTGGGGGCTAGGGGGTTGTTAAGTTGACACGGATGGGGTGAAACCCGCCCCTACAACCTGCAAAACTCAAACCTTTATCAGTTTCTGCACCGTCTCTAATAACTCAGGTTCAATGAAGGGCTTGGTGATATAGTCAGTAGCCCCTAATTCGTTAGCAATTAAACGGTGCTTCTCGCTATTACGAGAGGTCAAAATTACCACAGGAATTTGGGATAATTCCGGCTCTTGTTGGCGATACTTGAGAAACTCAAACCCATTCATACGGGGCATTTCAATGTCGCATATAACTAATTGAATCTGCCGATGATTTCGCAGTTTATCAATGGCTTCATACCCATCCTTTGCTTGCAATATCTGATAGCCAGCCTTTTGTAACGTAAACGTTAACGTTTGGCGCACGGTAATCGAATCATCGACAACAAGAACAAATTTTTGCGATCGCGTTGAAACCGAGGGTGCAGGTTCAGACGCCGCCGGTAACGCCGCAGGGCGCGAAGGCGATAATTGCCACTGGGGGCGATCGGATGCTAGCGACGTTGAACCCGTTAATGCAACCATTGATGATTTAAAATCAGAGGCAAACTCTGGCGGGGATGTCACCGTCTGCTGATCGGCAATAGACTGCATTAAGATTGTCCCATTCAGCACCAGTGCTAACCCACCATCAGCTAGAATACAGCCGCCATATACATAAGGGGGAGGCGTAATCATCGATCCTAGGGGACGAATCACTAATTCCTGTTCACCAACAAGTTGGTTGACTTCCAAGCCAAATAGCCGATTCTGACAACGGATCAAAATAACTGGCATTTTTTGACTTGACTCAACCCAAGGGGATTGGTGGGGAAAAACTAACGCTTTCGGGTTGGGGGTATAGTAATTTAAAATGTTCGCCAAGGAAAAAATTGGGATCAGTTGTTCATCCTTTCCTGTACCCCATCGCAGCACTTTTCCCTCTTCCCAGCAGCGCAGTCGTTCCGGTGGCGGGATAATGATTTGTTCAATCGCATCAGAAAGTAAAGCATATTTTTGACTTTCCGCTTCAATCAAGAGTAGCTTGGCGATTGTCAAACTTAGAGGTATTTGCAGTCTAAAGGTTGTTCCGTGATAGGGTTGGGAATAGACTGTCACTGAACCTTGTAGCGCTTCCACTTGGGAACGTACTACATCCATCCCAATTCCGCGCCCAGACAAATCACTTAACTCCGAAGCGGTGGAAAAACCGGGTTCAAAAAGGAACTCTGTCAGTTGTGCTGGCGTCAAATGTCTTACTTTTTCCGCGTTGATCAACTGCTGATCAACTGCCCGTTGGCGAATCTTCTCAAAATTTAGTCCTTGCCCATCATCCCGAACTTCAATCACTAAATATCGATTCTGGTGATGGGCATCAATTTCAATTAAACCATGACTGGGTTTACCCGATTGTTGGCGAACCGTTGGTGACTCAATCCCATGGTCAAAAGCATTACGAATTAGGTGTAGTAAGGGGTCATAAAGTTTCTGCACGACCACTTTATCCACTAAAACCTCTGTGCCATGTAGTTTAAGTTCGACTGATTTATCATGAGTTACTTGCAACTGTTGCAGAACTCGAGGAAAACGTTTAAATAATGTCCCCAAAGGCAACAGTCGCGCCTGCATCAGCGTGTCGCGAGTGCTGGTTAGTAGCCGTCGTTGTTTGTCTAAGGTTTGATTGAATTGATTGGTAAACAGTTCAATCGACTCCGTTGCTTCAGTCAGTTGGGCTGTATCTTCAATTAGGGACTGGATTAAAAGCTGGGGTTCATTATAGCTATCCAGTTCTAAAGGATCAAATTGGTTCGGAATTTTAAACTGATGTTTTTGCCAGGAAAATAGCGACTTCTCCTTGCTCCCTTCTCGATTTTTTATCCACCACTTGCTCGTCCGTTGTTGTTGCGATCGATGCAATTGACGGTTATGCCAATCTTGCAATTGATCCAACAGTTGCTGATGCTGTTGCAGGCGATTTAGCACCGAATGAACCGCCGTTTGCAGTTGCTCATTCTGTAGGGATTGGCGGTTTTGGTGGGTTAAGAGTTCGCCAACCGAATAATTTAAATGTTCTAAATGATCAATGTTGACTCGTACTGTTTGCGGCTGAGTGTCCGGAACAGAGTCTTTTTGCGCCCTAGAGGAGGGTAAAACATAATCGGTTAAGGGTTCTGTCTCTTCAACTGGAAGATTTGGCAAAGATTCTGGCGTTAAATCCTCTAAATTCTCCGATTGAATATTGAACACCGGAAACGCTTCCGCCTCAGATTTTGGCTCAGCATCATCGTCGATCGCGGATTCGGAAATCGATACGTTCCCCCAAATAGCATCTAATAATCCAGTCGAGTCTTGTTCCTCAAATCCTTCCTCCTCACTTTCATTATCAATGTGAGACTCATCCTCACCCAGATCCATATCCAGTAAAGGCGTAATATCCGCATTTCCCAGTTGAAACTCGGCTGGATCGGTGATCAGGTTCTCCAGGAAACTCTCATTTGTGTGAGATAAATGAATCCCATCAGCACCAAACGCGATCGCAACATCCGGACTAAAGTCTGTCACATCTAGGGAAATCCCAAATTCCTCATCAAAATTACTCGGATTCGCGATAGTCTCCGCTGCCTCGGTTTCCGAGACGTAGCCTACTACATCTGTATATACATCTTCTTCCTGATCGCTCTCCAGCCAACCCGCCAATTCTTGCAGCGATTGAGACGGTTCACCCCCTTGAGTGCGATCGCCATTGAGTACCGCCTGCTGTCCAGTCTGGAAGTCAGCCAGGGCGATGTTAGTAATCATTTTCGCTTGATCAGGATAATGATCCAACGCCGCGATCGCAGCCTTAGCAATATTCGCAAATCCCGGCAAATTCATCGATTCAGCGACACCCAGCAACACTTGCGCCTGCGATCGCAACGCCTCAGCCATGACAGACGGATCATCACTCGCCAAAGCCTCGGTAACTTGTTCTAACCGCTGAGTGACTCCCACCTCAAAAATCGATTGAGTCACATCAAATCCCAACTCCAAAGAACTGGGAATATTCGCTTGTTGGTCAAAACAATCACCCAACTTATCTTGCAGTTTAGCAAAAACAGCCGCCGTGCGATCCAGAACTTCCGTTTCATTAATCTGTCCCCCCATAACTTCAGCCGTCAGGGGTAATCTTAGACATTCATATCCTTCAAATAGTAAAGCTTCCACCTCAGCATCAATCACGACATCCGGATTAAAAAGGGTTTTAAAAATATCCTCTAACGAGTGAGCAACAGTTTTAATGGTTTCCAACTCCACACTAGCCGCCGCACCTTTCAGTGTGTGAGTAGTTCGCATCAAGTTATGAACTTTATTGACCGTAAAATTAGTCCGCAGATCGAGTAATTCTTGTTCGATAATACCCAAAAGTTCTGGCGCTTCTTCCAGAAAATATTGATAACTTTGTTCACGAATAATTGGATCGTTCATGGGAAAAATGTTGGATTGCGAGGGATGTAGGGGCGGGTTTAGAGACTTGCTTTTCGCTATTGCTGATAACCTTTGTACAAAACCCGCCCTGACTAAGTGTTGAATTTTGAATGCGTAGGGGTTGGTTTAGGGACTTGCTTTTCGCTATTGCTGATAACCTTTGTACAAAACCCGCCCTGACTAAGTGTTGAATTTTGAATGCGTAGGGGCGGGTTTAGGGACTTGCTTTTCGCTATTGCTGATAACGTTGGGACAAAACCCGCCCTGACTAAATGGTTGGGTTTAGGGACTTGCTTTTCGCTATTGCTGATAACCTTTGTACAAAACCCGCCCTGACTAAATGGTTGGGTTTAGGGGCGGGTTTAGTCACACCCAGGTGAGGTAAAAAACGATAGTAGTGAAACCCGCCCCTACAGCGTCAATGACATAAACAAATGGCAAATAACTATTCAACCTTGAACTGATCGGCACTCATTTGCAGATTTTGCGCCATTGCCAACAATTCTTGGAACGATGTAGACATCTCCATAGAATTTTCCGCCGTTTGATTCGCAATCGTCGCCACCTGAGTCATAGTTCGCGTGACAGACTGCAACTCCTGATTCTGAATTTGAGTCGCCTGGGTAATTCCAGCAACCACCTGACTAATCTGACTCGTGGCTTCCACGATCGCATACAAATACTCGCGGGCTTCATTGACTTGGTTTGTGCCAATTGCCACCTGCTGAATCCCAGTTTCCATGACTGTGGATACTTCTGCTGTGCCCATCTGGATTTCCTGCACCAATTGGGCAATCTCCGTCGTCGCTTCCGCTGATTGGCGAGCCAGAGAACGCACTTCATCCGCAACCACCACAAAACCTCGTCCATACTCACCGGCGCGTGTGGCTTCAATCGACGCATTCAACGCCAGCAGTTGAGTTTGAGTCGTAAAATTACTAATCAAATTCACCACTCGCGACACCTTTTGCGTCGATTCACTCAAACGCTTCAGCCGCTTACTAGTTTCCGCCACGGTTTCTCGGATATCCATAATCCCATCCACAGTGCGGTTCATCGCCTCATCCCCCGCCTGAACCGTTTCGTTAGCGCGTTGCACCGCTTCGTTCACCTGGCGAGCGCTAGCACCCACCGCTTCAGTGGTATTCACCATCATCTGAATCTGTTCTAGGGTTTGTTCCAGCGCCTGGAACTGGCGTTGCGCTTGTTGCGCCAATCCCGCGATCGCGGCTTCGCTGGCTTGAGAAGTTTGTGCCACTTGGCGAGAGGATTGCTGCACCTGTTTCACAATCCCCCGGAGACTTTGCAGGGTATTATTATAAGCATCCGCCACCGTTCCCACCTCATCTTCAGTAATCGGCGCTCGCACGGTGAGATCCCCCTGTAAAGCCGGACGTACCGCCATTAGCAATTGAATCACCCCCTGTTGCAATTCTTCCTTCGCCGCTTTCTCCCGTTGCGCCGCCGCCATTAGTTGCTCAGACTGTTCCTTAACTTGCTCCAAGGATTGAGCTTGCTGCAGAGCAATCCCTAACTGAGTTGACATTTGGGCTAAGAGTTTAATCTCTCCCTCTTCCCAGGTTCGCGGTTCACTGTTTTGATAAACCCCCAGCAATCCCCACAGTTGTTCCCCTTGGAATAGAGGCGCGATCATGTAAGCTTGCACTCCCCACAGTTGCAACACTTCACGGTTAAACGTCAATTCAGTGGCTTGGCTGATGTCATTCACCGCACGGGACTGATTTTGGCGATAGGAACCCCCCCGGGTTTCCTGTAACACTGGATCACTCACCCGCGCCAATTCCGTACCCACAACCTTGATGTATGAGCCGCCCACATCTTCAATCACAAATTGCCCACTCCAATCAGAGTTAAAGCGATAAACCGCCACCCGATCCGCATTTAGCAGGAGTCGCAATTCCTGACTCGTCGCCTGCAACAGAACCTCTGGGTTTAAGGTTCCTTTTTGTAAGCGCTCGGCAATTCGTTGTCCGGTTTTATACAGCAGGTTGATAAAATTACTTTCCCGCTGCGCTAATTGGGCGAATTGATCCGACTGTTGTTGCACCTGCTCCAGGTAGTAGAGTCGTTGTAATGCCGTTCCCACCCCTTGACCGAGTTGGGTTAACGCGGTAATTTCGGTACTCGTCCAGTGGCGGGTGCCGCTATTTTGATAAGCACAGAGGATTCCCCATAACTCATCGGCGACGAAAATCGGGGCGAGGGCGTAAGCTTTGACCTCAAATTGCTCTAATATTTCAACATGGCAATCCGAGTGACCGATGGTATGGATATCATCCACGGCGAAGCTTTCTCGATTGCGATAACGCCCCCCCTGAGTTTCTTGTAAATAGGTGTCTTCCCAAACGGTGCGGATATCGGGACCGACTAAAGGCGTCCAACCCGTCGCCACTGACTCGGCGACAAACACACCACTCCAATCCGGCTCAAACTGATAGACTGCTGTGCGATCGCACTTGAGTAGTTTCCGTAGTTCACGGGTGGCTATATTGTAGATGCTGGGTACATCCTCGCCATAGCTCAACTTAGTGAGGACGGTTGATACCGTTTCCTGGGTTTGGGCAATCGTCGCTAGCTGAGTCGATTGCGCTTGTAACTGGTGGAGGTACTGGGATTGTTTTAGGGCGATGGACAATTGATAAGCCACCTGCTTGACAAACTCGACCTCTTGTTGTTTCCACTTACGCGGACTACTGCACTGGTGAATACAGAGCAATCCCCACAATTCCATCCCTTGCATGACGGGTGCGACCAAATTCCCTCGCACCTGGAACTTGGAGAGGGTATCAATATAACAGGGGGCTAAATTGGCGTTATAAATATCCGTAACCGCCCAAACCCTTCCCTTACGATAATTTTCCGCATGTTTGTCACCAAAACAGTGATCATCAATTTTCATCGACAAGGCTGATTGTAAACCGGCGACGACCCGCTCAGACACCATTTCTCCCCGATTAAACCCAGATTCGGGATCAAAGCGAAAGACGCCCACGCGATCAGCGCCCAAAAAGGTTTGTACTTCGCTACAAGCCGCCTGGAAAATCTGATCGATCTCTTGAGATTGGCTAATTTTGGTGATAATTTGAGCCGTAACTCGTTCCAAGTCGGCAGTTTTCACCAGTTGCTGGGATTGGGTTTGCAATTTCTCTAGATACTCCGCCTGTTGTAGCGCCACCCCCAGTTGAGCCGCCACTTGTTTAAGCAAGCGGACTTCACCGTCTTCCCAGTGGCGTGTACTCGTGTTTTGAAACGCACTGAGTAATCCCCACAGCTTTTGTCCTTGGAAGATAGAGACGACGGCACAGGATTTAACCTCAAAGTATTCTAAAGCCTCAACATGACAATCGGTGAGATTGGCGGTGTAAATATCATCCACAACCAAGGGTTCATTATCGCGAAAACGTCCCCCTTGGTGTTCGTTGAGATAGGGATCTTCCCAACCACTCCCCACCAGTTTGGGAAATCCCCCCGCTTCTGATTCACTGACGAAATCCCCGAAATAATCATCGCGGAATTTATAGATGGTGACGCGCTCAACGTTGAGCAGTTTACGCACTTCTTTGGTTGTGGTGTTGAAAATCTTCTCCAAGTCGGTGGTTTGACGAATTTTCTCGATCACACGGGCGATGGTGCGTTCCCGTTCCGCCACTTTTGCCAGTTGTCCGGTTCGCGCTTGCAAACTGTCTAGGTATTCGGCTTGCTGGAGTGCGACACCAAACTGACGCCCGACTAAGGCGAGGATGTTAAGCTCTGAGGCGTCCCACTGACGAGGAGCTGAGTTTTGGAAGGCGGCGAGTAATCCCCAGAGTTTGTCTCCCTCAAAAATGGGCGCGATCGCATAGGCTTTTGCTTCAAATTGTTCTAACAGCTCAATGTGACAATCACTCAAACTGGCGGCGTAAATGTTATTCACTCCATTGGTTTCTTCTTGGCGATAACGCCCGCCTTGGGTTTCCTGGAGATAGGTATCCGCCCAGACTTTTTTGAGATCGGGCTCGACTAAGGGAACCCAGCCAAGAGCGACGGATTCAGCAATGAACTCGCCACTCCAATCCTGATTAAACCGATACACCGCCACGCGATCGCACTGCAGTTGTTGGCGGATTTCCCGCGTGGCGCTGCTAAAGACTTGGGGAACATTGAGCGATCGCAGAATGTTCTTCAGGATTTTTGCCGCGATTTTGCCAACAATTTTGGTTTTTTGGTTCTGAGTTTGCAGTTGGCTATAGAGTTCCCCAGGTTGCAGGTTGAGAGTCAGTTCCGTTGTCACCTGATAAAGCAGGTTA
Source organism: Coleofasciculus sp. G2-EDA-02 (assembly GCF_040226375.1). Classification (NCBI taxonomy): domain Bacteria; kingdom Bacillati; phylum Cyanobacteriota; class Cyanophyceae; order Coleofasciculales; family Coleofasciculaceae; genus Coleofasciculus; species Coleofasciculus sp. G2-EDA-02. The sequence goes on from NZ_JAVKEW010000107.1 coordinate 12,070, forward strand.
ATTTCTGCTTCTTGCCAAGTACGAGTTCCTGAACATTGCTGGACAATCAGTAACCCCCACACTTGTTTACTAATAACAATTGGCAAACTCAAGCTAGCTTTAACTTGGAAGCGTTTGAGTAGTTGCAGTTGGTAGGGACTGGTAACGCCTTGGTAAAGATGATTGAGTGTGACAACTTCTTGCTGTTGATACTCTATTTGATTATTTGCCCCAAAAGTTAACGCAGGTAAGGATTCACCCAGACAGGGAGTATACCCCGCAACCATTGATTCTGCAAGGACAACGCCCTCAGTTTCACTCTCGAAGCGATAAATTAGGACGCGATCCACCTGGAAATGCTCCCGCACTTCTGCCACAGTGGTTTCTAACAGGGTATCAACGGTTTCAATTGTGGAAGCGCGACGCATCCGTTTAGCCGCTGATAACAACCACTGTCTTTGTTGTTGAAAATAGGTTTCGATATTGATATCAGAGTTAGGGTGGGACTCACCAGTCACGCGATCGCCATTACTGATTTTATGAGCGGAATCGTTCTGTGCATCAGGGTTGAGTACTTGCTTGGATTGTTCGAGTTCTTGCATAATTCGATGTGTCTAGTCCTAATAAGTCCACGATTCGCGATCGGGAAAGATGGGGAAGATGAGGAAGATAGAGAGAGTAGAGCTTTGACCCTTCATTCTCTAGTCGGACATGGTTTGTAGGGGCGGGTTTAGAAACTTTTTTATCGCTATTGATCGTAACGTTTGTGCAAAACCCGCCCTCATCTCCCCTATCTCCCTCATTTTTCACTCACGATGCATTTGCCAAAGGGGATAGTGGCTAATGGCGTGAATATTCAGCACAATTCCCTGATCTTCAGGGAGTGAACCCAGAATAAACGGCAACAGTTTGGGCGGAAATAAACCGGGAACTGCAGGTTGTAAATGTTGTAAATTGTGATATTCAATGTCATTAACTTGTGCAACAACAAGTCCTACAGATTGATCATTAACCTGAACCACTAAAACCACCAAAGCCGCAGATAATTGTCCTTGTTGTTCTAAAGGTAAATAGCCCATCAAATAGTTCAGATCAACTAGCCAAAGCATATCGCCACGCCAGTTACAGATACCTAAAACACAATGGGGCATTTCTGGAACAGGTAGAATCTCCGTTGCGTTCACTCGTAGCACTTCCCCAATCTGTTCCAAGGGCAATAACCCACTATCTTGGTGACCCAAGGGAAAGCGGAGTAACCGCTGCTGCTTTTGGGAGGGGAAAGGTTTAAGGTTGAGTGGTTCAAGACTCGTTGTTAATAGAATTGAGTCGAGGTAATTTGTCATTTTTTAGGTAACAGGGAACAGGAAACATCTAAACTAGTGTGAATTTATTAATGGTTTTCATTAATTCCTGTTGATCGACTGGTTTAGAAATATAGGCATCAGCACCCAACATCGAACCCCATAATTTGTCAGCGTCAGTTCCTTTTGTTGAACAAATTACTACAGGAATTTTCTTGGTATCGATGTTGGTTTTAATCTCGCGGCAAAGTTCAAAGCCACTTTGACCGGGTAAAATCACATCGAGAATTACCAAATCAGGTTTTTGAGATTGGAGTTTTATATGAGCCTCTTCTCCACTCGTCACACTAACCACGTTTAGACCAGCTTGTCTTAAATAACGAGTCAGCACCTGAGTTTCTGTTACACTATCTTCCACTAAAAGAATAGTTGTCATAGTTAATCCAATTTTTGCGATCCAAACTTTGTACAGCTTGTTTGTGGTCAAAAGGTCAATCCTGAGCAGAAATTTAATTACTCATATATAAAGATTTTGTCGGCAAATACCTCTGCAAAGTACTTAAGACCTTTTGTTGAGTAATCGGCTTCGGCAAAAAACCAGAAGCACCGACCATCTTGGCACGCACCCGGTCTACAATGCCGTCATTTCCCGTCAGAATAATCACAGGAATATCCTGAAAAACCGAAACACGGCGAATTTGTGAACAAATTTCATAACCATTGGCTACAGGCATTACCAAATCCAGAAATATGAGATCAGGTTTATTTTCGAGGAGTACGACTAGGGCTTGCACGGAATCCTGAATTGAGACAAACTTATAACCCGCCTCCTCTAAAATATAACCCATCATTTGACTATCAATTCTACTATCATCGATATAAGCAATTACCGCGCCGTCTGATTTGGAGGAGGATGAAGTTGCCGAATATTTTTGTGAACTTATTCTGCCATTTTGCTGAGATTTAGGTTCGACAAGCTTAGGATTTAAAATAGAAATTTTTAAATCATTAACTTCAATTAAACCAATTAAATTTTTACGAATGTAGGGGGCAATCGAGTGAGTTAAGGGCAGAATATTTTGTTTTAACTTGACTGCTAAATCCCGAAGCGTTTGTGTCCCATCGGCAAGAGTTGTCAGGTTGCGATAAGCAGAGGGTGATGTTTGCAGGCGTAACTGTTCCGCCTGCAAAATTTTGGGGGCTAGATTCGGAGAAATGTCAGCTAAACCAGCTTGTTGCCAAGCTTGCCAATCCTGAAAAACTTGCTGCCAAACGCGCTCTGCCCGTACAACAACCCACCCTAAATCGATGGAATCTTGAGGAATCACTCGATAGCTTAGATACAAGCCAGAATGATAGTTTTGTTGTTCGCCTGCTTGGATAATATCAAAAAGAACTTCGCTAGTATGACCTTCAACAATTGCCGCCATTTGTCCGAGGGGTACTTGTCCTTGTTTCACTTGTTTAGATAATGACTCATAATCTTGATATTGAATCGGTTCTCCTTCTTGAATCACAGAATTAACAGCCAGTGAAGGACAGTGCAATGACAGTTGACGATACCAACGACGCACAGGATGTACTTCACTGTCACAACCAATCAAACTCCCGACGCTAAAGAATAGCTTCCACTGCTGCTGTTGAGGATTGGTTATGTTGAAATCTAACTGACCTGTAAATTGTTGACTCGCACAATTTTGAATTCGTCTTAGCAGTTCTTCTGTGTTAAAGATAACATCATGTTTGGTTGTAGGCCAGTGAGTTGATCGAACAGATAAAGGGGCAAGCATTTTGAATTTTTATTTGTATCGTTCAGTGAGATGATATGTTAAATGACTGGGATATAAAAAAGATTAGGTTTTAGCTGTATATTTTTCGTTGTTCAAAACTAAATGACACAGCATTTTGCCTGTTCATTAAACACATTTTGATAGATTTATTTATACAACTGACTCAATTCTAACTTATAGAAATGCCACTGTGTCAATATATTGGACAATAAATGGCATTTTAAAATACTGTTATTTACTTCAATAAAATAAATAACAGACTAAAAATCTTTTTATTTCGCCAATTATTTTTTAGCTTTATTTTAAGCAATAGGGATCATGTCATCTTTGTAGGTTGGTCCCTTGGAACGTAGGCGTGACGCTTGCGCGATAGCGACGTAAGGAGCGTCAGCCTTCTCGTACTCAGTAGGAGAACCCGAAGGGTAGAGTAACCCAACTCCAGATTGGCCTGTTGGGTAACGCTTACGCAAGAACCCAACCTACTTGAACGTTTTATGCGAAACTGACATGCTCCCAAGCAATATTTCAGTTAAAAATAAATAGATGAACGAACTCATTTATCAGGGAAAATGTATCATTGCTTCCCCTGCTCCCAGACGCGCCATGGCGCGTCTATACATGCTCCCTACCCCTCCACAAGACTCCCTGCAGCAGACTCTACTGAGATGTGTTTTTTTTAATTCTCTCTTACATCAGAGAGTATTGAATCGGTTGTTTAGCATACCAATCTCCAATAGTTGATCTATTCTGGAACTGGTTAACTTTCGGCTGGGGTAGATGAGTTTGTAAAGCTTGTAAAATTTTCTCTTTATTGATGGGCTTGGTGACAAAATCTGACGCCCCGACAATTTTTGCCCTTGTCCGGTCAATAATCCCATCCTTACCCGTGACAATAATCACAGGAGTAGATTTGAAAAAGGGAATCCGACGAATTTGGGAGCAGATTTCATATCCATTAGCAATGGGCATCACTAAATCCAAGAAAATCAAGTCAGGTTTTTTTTCTATCAATATCGATAAAGCTTTTTCCTGATCCTCGATATTGATAAACCCATAGCCCACTTGAGTGAGAATATGATTCATCAGCAACAGATCAACTGAGCTATCCTCAATACAGGCAATTAAAGGACTCGTCGGGTTCGATTCTATTGGAGTTGCTGGATTTTCTGGTAATGGATGTTCCTGGTTAATATTTGTCGGTGAAGCAACACTGAAACTCACGTCCTCAACCTCAATCAATTCGATTAAACCTTGACGAATATACGGGATAATTGGCTGAGTCAGGAGTAAGAGATTCCGGTTCAAATTAACGGCTAAATCTCGTAAGGTTTGATTTCCATCCATTGAAGCAAGAAGGTTATCAGATGAAAATTGAGAGGTTTCTTGTTGCAACGCTTTAAACGTCTGATTAATACCTCCTAAACCACTGAGGTTATCATAAAGCATCTGGGAAAACTGTTTTTGTAATTCTTGAGGTTGTAAAACCTTGGGCGCTAAGTTGGGAGAAATATCTGTTAAATCTGAACCTTGCCAACTTTGCCAAATTTTTAAGGCTTGTCGCCAGGTTTTATCAACCTCTATAGTGACTAGAGCTGAATCCATCTGCTCTTGAGGAATTTGACTATAAGTGAGTCGCAAGTTTGAGAGAGATGTCTGTTCAAGTTGTTGAATCAGATCAAAGAAGATTTCTAAACTATAGCCTTCGACAACTTCTGTCATTTGCTCTGTTCTAATTTTTCCTTGCATTACCAATTCAGCTAAGGCGTCGTAATTATCACCAGCAAATTGATGTGAACTATTGATAGTTCCCTCCTTAAATAGTTGGGGACAGTAACGACAAAGCTGACGCAACCAACTCCGAAGTGGATGTACACCACTTCCGCCACAGATTAAACCCCGGCAAAAATATAAACTCCAATGCTGGCGTTGAGGGGCTTCAATATCTAAGCAACCTGTAAATTGCTCACTGGCGCAGGAGAAAATTTGGGTTGCTAGATTTTCAGTATTGACAATTTGACAAGGGGTAAAGGGAAATCCGCCAGTGCTAATAAATTCAGCCCAGTGTTGAGAGTATCCAATTACTCGCTGGAATTGATTAGTCATAATTTTAAGTTGAACTCCTGGGAATACGGCATGGAATGATTAGCTATGATGAAATCAATTAGCCGAGTTGGGAAAGATATAGACACAGACTGTACTCAGTCGTAGTAATACCGTCAGCTTTAGATGATAAGCTGGGACAATTAAGCACAGTCTTGTTCGGAGAGAGGTGTACAAAACTGAACCAGTCTAGTTAACATCGCACTTAAGTGCTTGCTGTTAGTATTACAAAATTTGGTAAATCACCCAGATTAGAGGAGTTTTTGCTATCGCCGACAGACGTGAGTCAGCCTCTAACTTCGGCGTTGTGGAGATGCACTGCTGTATCTGGTTGGGTTGTACCCAGTATAATTCTATGTAGACGTTTGGAGGGAGTTACTTACACTCACTATCGCCAGTAAGGATTTGTGAAAGCAGATGGGGCTGAAAAGCTTGCCCGATAATGGTTGCTATTTCACAACTGATTTAGACGTACTCTATCTTTATGGTAGAGGATTTCACGGGTAATTCGGTAAAGGGATCATCAATTTTCTGTAAAGCTTTGTTCACATTTTCTTGATCAAGTCATTATGTTTTCCTATTTTCGGCTGATCTTGCCGCCAATAACCTCAGCATAATGACGTAAGTTTATCCCTGTAGTTCTTTAGCAAGAAGACAAGCTTTTAATCGTTTCCTAATAAGCATTTCAGCTATTGCAAAACCCTGATTTGGCGGTAACATACCTAAGCCAAATAGCTTAGGTATAGGAATAAGCATTACCCCATTTCTCCGTAATTACCCCCAGAGAATTAATCTTTCTTCCTAGATATTAAGTATTTTTGATTATCAGGTTTTGGCTAAAAATATAGCAAATCGTCTAGAAGAGAGCTATAATGGGAGATGGGATAAAAAGGGTGTATCCCACGCTTATTGGACGTGGGATTTCACTTACTCCTTCAACAAACACAACAGACATGGTACTCGCGAAGCACCAAGCCCGCTACATGGTTCATCATTGTTATTTCAAGCAAAGTCTATGAACCATGAACAAAGGGACTAATCTCTGCCATTCATTGAAGGTGGTAAACTCACCGCCGCTTTTGGTGATCGGTTATTTTCTGTACAATTCGCCAATAAATTCATTGAGGACTTTCTGGGCGGCTTTGTAGGCGAGTGCATTTCTACCGATATTCAAGTTACCGAGAATGCGATCACGAATTGCCTCCAACTTGGATAGTGGTGGAACCTGTTGCCTGAGAGTTGAATTTTCCACTCTCAGGCTGCGAATTCCCCCAATGCTGCCCTCAACTGATCTAACTCTTCTCGAATCGGTTGAATTTGGGCAGCAATTCGTTCATCGATCTCAACGAAATTGGCTTGGGTAAGGGGGATGCCTAATGCCGATTTGATGGCATTGGTAATAAATTCAGTCTGAGTGCAGCCTTCAGCCGCACATTTCTCGCGTAGCGCCTGAAGTAATTCGTTGTCTATGCGAAGATTGATCTGGGTTCGTTGTGTCATAGCTTCCTCAAAATTGAAAAACTTTTAAGGTAGCATAGAACCATGCGATAGACAACTTACACCAATACAGAATGAGGCTAACTGCGAAATAATCGCGTATACTGGGTTTCGTGAGCCATGCTAGAGAGCGCGAATCCCCAAGTGCAACTGTTTAACTGTTCATCATCTTCTAGTGCCAAAATGTCTTGGCTAGCAACCGATAGCACAGGGGTAATTTCCAGTAGAAGTTTTTGACCGACGGTTTGACCCAAGGGAATCAATTTCACACCTGCATTAATTAGATTGGATGCCCAACTTTGGAAATAACCCAATAAAGCAGCCATGAGGTTAATTTGCCAGTAAGCGGCTGCAATACCAAAGGCGATCGCATAATTACAAGGAGTTCCCACGATCCTGGCTACAGACTGAAGTTCCGGTTCTAACTCGACGAGTAAGCGGATCAGGGAATTGCCCATTTGCCAACTTTGCGATCGCAACTCCGAGGTTTCCTTCGCCGCACTCGCCCAAGCATTCCAATACGACAACGCTTCTAAATCGTCAGCCTGGATACTCTTATAGGATCTTACCATCATAGCCGCTTCTAAGCGAATTGCTCCATAGCTCAATTCTTGGTCAATCCAGGCTTTTAATTGCTTTGGATTATCAATCACCCCCCGTTCCACCAGTATTTCTAATCCTTCTGAATAGCTATAGGCACCGACGGGTAAAGTGGGACTCGCAAGTTGCAACAAATGCAATAGGTTATCATTTGTCATTTGTCATTTGTCATTTATCATTTGTCAGGTAACTCTAGGGCAGGGAAAATGGCAGGAGTCAAGTCGTAACTTTACTGGTACGACTAGACAACTTCACCGCCATTTTCTCCAGAGAGGCGACAGGAGATATAATTCCCGATTTTTTGGTAGGAGGGTTCAAAGTATTCAGAAGTATCAAAGAAGGTAGCCTAGGATGTTTGATGTTATATTCAGTCTTCCAACTCCAGGATTCTTCATCCCAGAATTACCGATTGTCGTAGCCATTGTCTGCCACAAATCTTACCATGAGATGGATAGTTGTGAAGCCCCAAATAAGAGCGAAGCAAGTTAGGCTATGAATGGACGTGAAGGAATAGAGCAGCGGGGTGAGGGGTCTGACCCCTGAGAAAGCCAGCAGTATCCTTAAGGGGTAGGATTCGGATAGCGGGCGTGAATGGCATTAATTTCTGCCAAGATATCCTGATCCAATGTCACCTCAGCCGCACTCAGATTTTCCTTAAGTTGTTCGATGGTGGTTGCACCGATAATCGTACTAGTGACAAACCAACGCGATCGCACAAATGCCAAGGCTAACTGGGCTGGCGTCAAGTTGTGCTTATGGGCAATTTCCACATACTCCTTCACTGCTTCGGTGAGATTGGATTTCTCATACCGCCTACCAAATCCTTGAAATAGGGCTAGCCGTGACTTTTCCGGGATACCGTTGAGGTATTTACCCGTCAGCAAGCCAAAGGCTAGGGGACTGTACGCTAGCAACCCAACCTGATTAAATCGACAGGCTTCAGCGAGGTGAATATCAAAGATGCGGTTAACTAAGCTGTAGGCATTTTGAATCGACACCACTTTGGGTAATCCTAGCTGCTTGGCAACATGGCAAAACTCACACACACCCCAAGGGGTTTCATTACTCAACCCCAAATAGCGAATTTTCCCGGCTTTAATGAAATCAGCGAATACCTCCAGTTGTTCAGCAATCGGTACAGTATCCCGTTCCTGCTTGGGATCGTAATCGGGGGCGCCAAACAAGGGAACATAGCGATCGGGCCAATGGATTTGATAGAGGTCAATGTAATCAGTACGCAGGCGCTTAAGGCTATCTTCTAGCGCTTGTTCAATATTCGGGCGGTCAATTCGGTGGTTTTCTCCCCGAATCCAGCTTATCCGAGACCCAGGACCTGCAATTTTGGTCGCCACAATTAGCTGATCGCGCTGCTGCTTAACTAACCACTCGCCAATATACTCCTCCGTCTTCCCCTGAGTTTCCGCCCGTCCCGGTACGGGATACATTTCTGCTGTGTCAATAAAGTTAACACCTTGGGAAATCGCATAGTCTAATTGCTCTGTGGCATCTTCTATAGTATTCTGCTGACCATAGGTCATGGTTCCTAGACAAATTTCTGAAACCCGTAGGTTGCTCTCCCCCAGTTGTTTGTACTCCATACCTGATTATTAAATAATTGTCATCCTTCTATATTAATACAAAATGTTAAAACGCTATTCAAATCAAGGAATTATTAATTTTTCTTGAGTTTAGGTTAAATCTTAATTATCATCTATTAATATTTTATTATTATCCGATCGAATCAAATTACTCAAAGGTTAAGGCTATGCCTATTGTTACAGCCATTCGTTCTTTTTTGAACAATCCCCAAGCTATTCCTAAAAATATTTTTCTGCGCCTACCTAAAACGATTTCTCCTGAACCCCATATTTTTGTATTTGGTGCGCCTCGAAGTGGGACAACCTTGATGAAATTAATTTTAGGCGCTCATCCTAAATTGAGTAGTTTTGGTTATGAAACTGGGTTGTTTATGTACCGGGATATTTATGGATTTACTTATGAAAGATTTACCCAGACAGAAATAGCCGATTTAATTGAGAAGTCCCAAGACATTGTGCAGTTTTACGATAAATTCACTCAACATATCACTCAACAAACAGGAGGTCAGCGTTTTATTGAAAAAACTCCCCAGCATGTTTTGAGGCTGAAGTTTTTATTAAAGCACTTTCCCAACGCCAAGTTTATTAATATGTTCCGCGATGGTCGAGACGGCTATTGTTCAGCACGTCATCACCAAAACGTTCCCCAAGGAAAGAGTATCGTCCGTTATGCTTACTACTGGAAAAAATGTATAAATGCGAGACTAAAACAGGGCGATAATGAAAATATTTTTGACGTTAAGTATGAAGAATTAACGAATGACCCGGAACAGGTAGTTAGGCAAATTATGAATTTTATTGGAGAAAAGTATGATTCCAGACAGATCAATCCTAAATACTATTCCCAGAACACGATTACTCAAGATACTCGCCAAGAGTTTCGCAAATTATCCAAATCCATTGATCAGGCGAGTCAAGGGCGCTGGAAAAAAGAGTTAACTGAATCAGAGGTAAAGCAGTTTCATGAAATCGCAGGTCGAGAATTAGAAATACTTGGCTATATTGAGGATGGTTTAAAGGTGGGCACAGACCATTTATTGAGAAATCACTGATTTATAAATAGTCGGAAACAATTCAACTTAATGGTTGAGATAAGGGAACCCAACCGACAAAACTACCCTTCATCTCTAACCAATGGCAATACAGTGATCAACTCTGAAAAGCGGTTGAAATCGGCAACATTATGGGTCAATAGCTGATCAATCCCATAAACCAGCATTGTTGCCACAATATTGGCATCATGGACTTGCCGACCACCTATAGGAATTTCCTCCATCAACCTTAACAGCCGTTCTGTCACTTGTGCGTTGTCTTCAGCAACACGAAAGTGGTCTTGAAAAAATCGCACTCGTGCAATCACAATTTCTACAGGTCGAGGATTGACAAAAGCTTGAGGGCGGGTGAGAGTTGTCAAATATTCTCGCAAAACTTGTCGGCTAATCCATAAATCGATTCCGGCTTCATAACTAGTTTGAATGGCTTCTAGTGCCGATTGGTGAAATAGAGATTCTTCAACATTGGCGTACACCAGAATATTGGTATCGATAAATACCGCATTATCGACCCCATTCATCATACATATCCTCACGTCTTAGGGAAAGATTAGGAGACCAAGAACCGTAACTATCTACAGGAAAATTTAAAGGAGGACGTTTCTTACGAGTTTCTGATGTTTCTGGAACAATGGTCTGATCAAGCACCAACAAAACCTGATAATCTCCGGCTGGAATATCAGGGGGGAGTTGTAGAGTGATTTTACCATCTGATGTGACGTTGGCTGTTGTTTCAAGGGTTCTCATTTTATTTCTCCTATCTATCGCCTTATTGTACATTTTACTCATAAATCAGACCAAACCTCTCTCCATCCCCCCTTGCCCCCATCCCCCCTTGCCCCCATCCCCCCTTGCCCCCCTTTGAAAGGGGGGTATAAAGGGGGGTATAAAGGGGGGTATAAAGGGGGGTATAAAGGGGGGTATAAAGGGGGGTTAGAGAGAGAGGCTTTGAATTCTCCCCCTTCGGTGCCATAAGACCTCGTAAACGCAGCCGAGTCATAATTACGCTTTAGACTAATGATCGAACGTCAAAGATTGCGGGAACTTAGGTAATACGCGATCGCAAAAAAACAATGTCCCGGATGCGACACAAAGGGGAATAGTAACAAGATTCACCAATGGCACTGTAATCAACGCCATACAGACTAAGCTAAACCCCGCACTGGCAGGTAAACTGTTAAACACAATCCCTAACTTGTAGCGAAACCGTAAACGGCGACGTTCTAAGGGGGCGTCGAGAAAGTCCAGACAAGTTATGGTGGCGGTGAGGATAATCCCCCCGATTGCGGCGGCTAAGGTGCCAATTCCAGGGAGAATATTTAACATTAGTAACAAGACGCCAACGCTGATTCCTAATACCAGCTTCTTTAACTCAAATAAAATCGCCCGCCCAATATCCTGGATAAATCCCACCTCTACGGTATGAATTTGACCCGTGCGGATTTCTTCTAACTGTTCCGATAGTTGACCATACCACGGCGCACCCAGTAATACGCCAAACTGGACGAGCAAAAATCCAGTGATCAGCAGTAACCCAATCACCAAGATAAAATCCAGCAACCAGTTGATCCCCGTCGCCAAGACGCCTAGGAAACTCAGCCAGGGGGGAAGACTCGCGATCGCATTATTCAACCATTGCGATAAACTGAGCGTAATACTCTCAACCTGTTGCCAACCCAACACCAGTAATCCGGCATACAGGGCAATACCGATGAACACATTCACCAGAATAGGAGTAATCATGTACCCCCACAGACGTGGTGTGCGTCGGAAAACTGCCAACACGCGCAATGGGTAAGTTGCTCCCGTCACGAATCCAAATCCACTCAGTAGTCTTAACATCGTTGTTTGCCTAATTCTTCCCTATCGACGTTCAGAATGAAACCCAAATTTAAAACAACCCAAGCTTGGCAACAAGCGGGACTATTAATGCAACCCGCCTTAATCCGCATTGTTGATCATATTCGCAAGCAGCTTGAGGTGACTACCTGGAAAGCCACATACAAGGATGTGCAGACGCCGATACCCGGTCATGAGGTATGTTTAGAAAAACCTGATTATTCAACCTGTATTAACTTGTGGGAGTTATGCTTTAAAGTCTGTTTTCAGGAGTACGCCCCGGTTCATGCTGAAGTAGAAAGCCAAGAGGTTGAAATTGATACCAGCCTAATTGATGAAGACGGTGAAGTGGATTGGCATGCTCTGGATACTAAGGCACAAAAGGTGATTGAGCAAGTATTTGCTGAGTTTGCAGCGGCGTGATAACTTGCCGATGTCTGAACTTTTCACGGCAAATAATTTTGACCCATATCTTTAATGAATTGATGCTCAGGTACTAATACAAGATATGAGATAAAAGGGGGAGGTGGCGATCGCGCACTTTTCATTCTAAAGCTTCAGAGCGTGGGATCACCTTTGAGGCTGAGCGTCGCTCAATTGCACTCAATGATAGCTCAACAAGTTGGGATGAGAGTAAGATTCACAAAGTCGATTATGCAAACCTTGACTGACATTGGAACGCTGATTGTTTGCACAACGGGAACCTGTGGGGGGCGTCCCAGAATTGCAGGTACTCGGATCACGGTTCAGTACATTATCAATGAGATTAGGGCAGGTGTGACTCCTGAAGAAATACTGGAAAATAAACCACACCTAACTCTTGGTGCAATTTATGCAGCTATAGCTCATTACTACGCCAATAAAGAATTGCTTGATGTGGAATTTGCTGCTTATAATCAAGAATGCGCTCGCCTCGAAGCCGAATATTTAGCGGGAAGGCGATCATGAGTCAGATTGGTTTCTATCTGGATGAAGACACTATTAACGCGGCGTTGGTCAAAGCTTTGCGGAATGCTAATCTAACTGATATTTCTGAGTGCTTACATCGAAAGGGTTTGAAAAGGGAATTCGCATCCACGATCTTTTACTCCGTAGAGGCAAAGTAGAGTATGGATTGGTCTAATCGTGCGATCGCGCCCCAAGTCTTAGCCTAAGATCACTGTATGATCGCAATTGTATTGGTTGTGTGTAGTCATACATTGCACCTACACTAATATCTATATCCAGATTGCCCAGACAGTTATGAACAGCCCCTTCCTAACTCGCCTCCATAGTCCCCAACGCCCGGTTCTCGTCTTCGATGGCGCGATGGGTACCAACCTGCAAACCCAAAACCTTACCGCTGCTGATTTTGGTGGGGCGAAATATGAAGGATGTAATGAGTATCTGGTTCACACCAAACCCGAAGCCGTGGCGACGGTGCATCGCCGTTTCCTGGAAGCCGGGGCGGATGTGATTGAGACGGATACCTTTGGTGGGGCTTCGATTGTTCTGGCAGAATATGATTTAGCAGATCAAGCCTATAGTCTGAATAAAGCCGCAGCAGAACTTGCCAAAAAGGTTGCAGCAGAATTCTCCACACCCGAAAAACCCCGATTTGTCGCCGGTTCCATCGGACCCACCACCAAACTCCCCACACTGGGGCATATTGATTTTGACACGATGCAAGCCACCTTTGCTGAACAAGCCGAAGGACTCTACGACGGCGGTGTAGATTTATTTATTATCGAAACCTGTCAGGATGTGCTACAAATTAAAGCCGCCTTGAATGGGGTTGAAGAAGTCTTTCGTAAAAAAGGGGAACGCCGCCCGATTATGGTATCGGTAACCGTGGAAGTTCAGGGGACGATGCTAGTCGGCACCGAAATTGGCGCGGCGCTGGCGATTTTGGAACGCTATCCCATTGATATTCTCGGTCTAAACTGCGCCACAGGACCCGATCGCATGAAGGATCATATAAAATATCTGTCCCAGCATTCGCCGTTTGTGGTGTCTTGTATCCCGAATGCGGGGTTACCGGAAAATGTGGGGGGACAAGCTCATTATAAATTGACGCCGATGGAACTGCGGATGGCGTTAATGCATTTTATTGAAGACTTGGGTGTACAGGTGATTGGGGGCTGTTGCGGTACTCGCCCGGAACATATCCAACAATTAGCCGAAATTGCCCAAACCCTGACGCCAAAAGAACGTCATCCAGAGTACGAACCCGCCGCCGCATCGATTTACTCAACCCAACCCTACGAGCAGGATAACTCATTCCTAATTGTTGGAGAACGGTTGAATGCCAGTGGGTCGAAAAAATGCCGCACTCTACTCAATAATGAAGACTGGGATGGATTAGTTTCCTTAGCTAGGGCGCAGGTACGCGAAGGTGCCCATATCCTAGATGTGAATGTGGATTATGTGGGACGGGATGGGGTGCATGATATGCATGAATTGGTATCCCGTTTAGTAACCAATGTTACTTTACCCCTGATGCTAGACTCCACGGAATGGGAAAAGATGGAGGCGGGGTTAAAAGTCGCGGGGGGGAAATGTATCCTCAATTCCACGAACTATGAAGATGGGGAGGAACGTTTCCTGAAAGTTTTGGAGTTAGCCAAAACCTATGGGGCGGGTGTAATTGTCGGTACAATTGACGAAGAGGGAATGGCGAGAACCGCCGACAGAAAATTCGCGATCGCGCAACGGGCGTATCGTCAAGCTATAGAGTATGGGATTCCACCCCATGAGATCTTTTTTGACCCCCTAGCTTTACCGATTTCGACGGGGATTGAAGAAGACAGAAGCAACGGGAAAGCGACGATTGAATCGATTCGGCGGATGCGTCAAGAACTACCCGGATGTCATATTATTCTCGGTGTTTCTAATATCTCCTTTGGACTCAATCCCGCCGCCAGGGTGGTATTGAACTCCATGTTTTTGCATGAAGCCATGGCGGTGGGGTTAGATGCGGCGATTGTTAGCGCTAGTAAGATATTACCGCTAGCGAAAATTGAACCTGAACATCAAGAGATTTGCCAAAAACTGATTTATGATCAACGCGAGTTTGATGGCGATATTTGCACCTATGATCCCTTAGGGGAGATTACCCAGCTATTTGAAGGCAAAACCACGAAGCGCGATCGCACTGTGGATGAGAATCTGCCGATTGAAGAACGACTCAAGCGTCACATTATCGACGGGGAACGGATTGGCTTAGATGATAGTCTGGCTAAAGCCTTAGAAATTTATCCGCCTTTAGATATTATCAATACGTTTCTCTTAGATGGGATGAAAGTGGTTGGCGAACTCTTTGGTTCCGGACAAATGCAACTCCCCTTTGTTTTGCAATCCGCCGAAACCATGAAAGCGGCGGTGGCGTATTTAGAACCGTATATGGAAAAAGAAGACGGGGAAAATAATGCCAAGGGAACGATGGTGATTGCTACGGTGAAAGGAGATGTTCACGATATTGGTAAAAATCTGGTGGATATCATCCTCACCAATAATGGCTATAAGGTGGTGAATCTGGGAATCAAGCAGCCCGTAGACAATATTATTGAGGCGTATAAAGAACATAATGCCGATTGTATTGCCATGAGTGGACTATTGGTAAAATCTACGGCATTTATGAAAGATAACCTGGAGACGTTTAATGAACAGGGAATCACCGTTCCTGTCATTTTAGGCGGTGCAGCCTTGACGCCGAAGTTTGTATATGAAGATTGTCAGAATACCTATCAAGGGAAAGTGGTTTATGGCAAAGATGCGTTTTCCGATTTACACTTCATGGATAAACTCATGCCCGCTAAAGCTGGTGAAAAGTGGGATGATTTAAAAGGCTTCTTAGATGAAGTGACAACGGAAGAAGTCCCCCATGGAACCGATGAGTCATCGGAAAATGGCAAATCCGATCAGCAGAAAAAAACGCCAACAAAATCAGTCCCAGAGGTGGAAGATACCCACCGTTCAGAACACATTACCGTAGAGATTAACCGCCCAACGCCGCCCTTCTGGGGAACTCGTATCTTGCAACCGGAAGATATTCCCATCGATGAGGCATTGTGGTATCTGGATTTACAGGCGCTAATTGCCGGACAATGGCAGTTCCGTAAACCGAAAGACCAATCTCGTCAGGAGTATAATCAGTTTCTAGAAGAAACGGTTTATCCGATTCTCGACGACTGGAAACAGCGGGTTGTAGCGGAGAACTTATTGCATCCGCAAATAATTTATGGGTATTTTCCTTGTCAATCTGAAGGAAATTCTCTGCATCTATTTGATCCAGAGATGATGAGTCAAGAGGGTGAGAAACATCCAGAGAAATGGGAACCGATTGCCACATTTAAGTTCCCGCGCCAAAAATCGGGACGGCGTCTATGTATTGCTGATTTCTTTGCGCCTAAAGATGCGGGAATTATCGATGTATTCCCGATGCAGGCGGTAACGGTGGGGGAAGTTGCGACTGAATACGCCAAGCAGCTATTTGAATCGGATCAGTATACTGATTATCTCTACTATCACGGTTTCGCGGTGCAAATGGCAGAAGCCTTAGCCGAATGGACACACGCCCGGATTCGCCGGGAGTTAGGATTGGCGAGTGAGGAACCAGATACAATTCGGGATATATTAGCGCAACGGTATCAAGGTTCACGATACAGTTTCGGCTATCCGGCTTGTCCTAATATACAGGATCAATACAAGCAACTGGAGTTGTTGGGGTGCGATCGCATCAACCTGTACATGGACGAAAGTGAACAATTGTATCCAGAACAATCGACAACCGCGATCGTTACTTATCATCCCGTAGCCAAATATTTCAGTGCTTAATTGTTTGCCAAGGAACGTCTATGCCGTTGTTTGAGCCATTAAGATTTATATGGTTTAAACTAAAAACTGCTGTGTTCAAGATATCCTAGGCTTTATCTAGAGAAAAATTAGTCTGCTCGTTGGCTAATTCCGGGTAAAGGCAGGAAGCGCATGGATATCGTAGAGTACAATCGCCTCAAACTGACTATCCGACATCGACCTTTGTTACTGTGGCTTTTGAGTAGTATTCTCGCCGCCGTCGGAGTCGGGGTAATTTCCTTTCAAAGGGGGTCAAGCTTAACCTGTCAGCGAGGGGCAAAAACAGGCAGTTGTGAATTAGTTAAGTCAGGGTTAGTCGGCTCAGAGGTTAGAACTATTCCTTTAGAGAGTTTACGAGATGTCAGTCTTGATCTAAATCTGAAGAATGATAGTAATGATAGTTATCGAGTTGTCCTGTTGACGGGAAGCGAAGAAATTCCCTTCACCTCCCATTACAGCGCCGATAGTAATCAGCAAGAGTCTATTGCTTCTGAAATTGATGCCTTTATTATGAATAAAAACCAGGCATCCCTGAACATTCAGCAAGACGATCGCTGGTTTAGTTATCTGTTTGGCAGTTTATTGATCGGGGTGGGGTTGTTCGTGGCGGTGCAGAAGGGGAAAGTCGTTACCTTGAGCTTTGATAAAGTGCGCGATCGCATGATGCTCAAGCAACGGGGTTTGCTCAGTGGTACAACCATAGAACTCCCCCTTGCCGAAATTGTTGATGTGACGATAGAAACGATTAGAGATGCCAAAGATCGCCAGATAGAGCGAGTGGCTCTGGTTTTGGATTCGGGTAAGCATTTAGCCATAACCCCTGAGGCTGATCCATTCTGGGACTACAAAAAAGTAGCTCACTGCATTCGCGTCTTTCTGAATCTCAACTCGGAGTCGTCTCGAAAGACGCCACAGATCTGAGCAATGTAGAGACGTAGCTACGTCTATGTAGAGACGTAGCATGCTACGTCTCTACGTCTAGGCACGTCTGGGAGATGAGGGCGGGTTTTGAACCAACGTTATCATCAATAGCTGGCGCAAAGTCCCTAAACCCGCCCCTACACACTTGAAAACTCAAAACTTTCTAGCAACGCGCTAACCTATTCCTGGTAGGCTGATAGCTGAGATTAACAGCGTAGATGGGCTAATATGGGACTGAATCGGCGGACTTTCCTGCAAAAAGCTGGCTTGGGGCTGGCAGCACTGGGAGTCAGTGAAACGGTACTATCACTCCTTGGTGATAAGAGTTTAGCCGTGCCTCTGTTGGAGCGTTATTTTCAGGTGTTGGCACAACCGGGTGGACGTAAGTTAGCACTCCTGGTGGGAATCAATGAGTATCCGCGCACGACAGCTTTGGCAGGGTGCGTGACAGATGTGGAGTTGCAACGAGAACTGTTAATTCATCGGTTTGGGTTCAATGCTAACGATATCGTGACGCTGACGAATAGCCAAGCCACTCGTGAGACGATTGAAACCGCGTTTATTGAACATCTGACTAAGCAAGCCGAGGCGGGTGATGTGGTTGTCTTCCACTTCAGTGGTTATGGTAGCCAGGTGCAGATGCCTCAGCCGGAGGCGACAGTAGACCCTTCAGTAAGCTTACAGAACAGTTTTGTACCCGTTGATGGGATATTACCCACAAAAGGCGAACCCGTCGCTAATGATTTTTTAGCCGAAACCTTGGCGTTGCTGTTGCGATCGCTAAAGACGGATCAGGTGACGACAGTTCTAGATACCAGTCATACGCAAGGGGTGAATGTCTTCAAAGGGAGTCTAAAAGTCCGCTCTTCTCCCCGCCAATCCGCCCCAGCGCCTAATCCCGATGAACTGGCGTTTCAAGAGCAACTGGTGCAGCGGATCAAAGCCTCATCCAAACCCTGGAAATTACTAGATAAATCCATGGAAATGCCGGGACTGGTGTTAGCGGCGGCGGGTTCGTCTCAACCCGCAACCGAGGTGCAGTGGAATGGCTTTAGTGCGGGTTTATTTACCTATGCTCTAACTCAGCATCTCTGGCAAGCCACTGCTGCAACCAGTGTTCAGATTAGCGTGAGTCGAACGGCTGGGATTGTGAATCAATTCGTTGGCAATAATCAACAGCCACAGTTAATCGGTCAAAAGAGTCAAAATTCCTTGCTTGCCTATTACTTATCTCCCAATCCCCCTTTAGGGGCAGATGGAGTCGTTACGGCGATTGAAGAGAATGGTAAGCTAGCACAGCTATGGTTAGCGGGATTACCTGCACCAGTGCTGGAGTACTATAGCCCCAATTCGGTTCTAGAGTTGCTTAATGGGAAACTGTTGAGTTTACCGCCGTCGCAATTAGACAAGTCAAGAGCCACAGATAACCCCACCCAACCTGTCCCTAAATCGGTGCAACTCCAACTGCGATCCAAAGACGGGTTAACCGCCAAGGCACGTATACTGAGTGGGAATAGCGGGGAAAATGTTCAACCCCAAGTCGGTCAATTAGTACGCGAACGGATGAGAGTATTGCCCCGGAATCTGGGTTTGACTATTGCCCTGGATACTCACTTAGAACGCATTGAACGGGTGGATGCAACCAGTGCCTTTGCGAGTATTCCTTCAGTGTCTTCAGTCGTGGTTGCTGGGGAACAAAGGGCGGATTATTTGTTTGGCAGAGGGAAAAAACAGGCAACAGAAACCTCGGAACCGAAGTTTAAAGGAGGCTATGGACTCTTTTCGGTTGTCCGTAACCCAATTCCTAATAGTCTGGGCGAGGAGGCTGAGGCAGTTAAATCAGCCGTTAATCGCTTAAGTGGTAAATTTAAAACCTTATTGGCAATGAAATGGCTACGGTTGAGTGCGAATGAAGGCTCGTCGCGCCTTGGAATTCGGGCGTCGCTGGAAATGATCGCCCCTGAAACTAAGACAATCATCCAACGGGAAACCTGGCGCACTGCTTCCGGGTTGAGTACCGATAAAACCAAGACAAATGCGGGTAATGCAGTGCCATCTGTGGGATCAGCAACAATGCCAAGGTTACCGATTGGCAGTCGGGTGCAGTATCGCCTAGAAAATTATAGCGATCGCCCTTTGTATTTCCTGCTATTGGGTTTGGAAAGTAGCGGCAGTGCGATCGCGTTTTATCACCAAAACCCCTCCCCAGAAGGATTAGAGTCCCCAAAAAATCCCCCGCCCCTCAGTGGCGCGATTAAACCGGGAGAAACTCTGATTCTGCCCAAACCATCGGCATCCTTTAATTGGACGGTTCCAGGTCCTGTGGGCGTGACGGAAATGCAACTGATTTGCAGTCCGTCTCCGTTCAAAGGCGCGATCGCAGCATTAGAATCAGCCATGCGTCCGAAGGGAGAGGGAGAACGAGTTGGTGATTTATTTAATCCCCTAGAAGTCACACGGGCGATTCTACAAGACTTGCATCAAGCCAGCAAAGTTACTCCGGATAGTCTAGGTATCGGTTCTGATATGTATGCATTAGATGTGAATGCTTGGGCAACCTTGAGTTTTAATTATCAAATAAACTACCCAGACCTGCTATCGCCGAGGTCTGGGTTTTCAGTAGCCCTGAAGTCATCAAACAAGCTTTGCTGAACATATTCGACAGTTCGGCTTAGCTTACACGACAACCCCGTGCCTCCAGGCTGGTTTATAGACAGCCCAACAAGTGCAATATTATTGGCTCCGTTAAAGTCGGCATCTCCATGCCAGCCACAATGCCCACATTTAAAAGTCTTGCCACTACGGTAAGACTTTCCTTTTACAGGATGAATGTGCAGACACTTGTGGCATATTTGGGAAGTATAGGCAGGGGGAATTGGGATAACTTGAACACCAGCACCAACAGCCTTGTACTCAATGAACATTCGCAGTTGATAAAATGCCCACGAATTTGAGCGTCGTCGCTCGGTTTTGTTTCTCAGCTGCTGATTAGTTCTTTCCCTAATGCCTGTTAAGTCTTCTATAGCAATTGAAGCACTTAACTCAACTGCTCTTTTAACCACTGATTTAGAGATGTTGTGGTTGAGCCACTGTTGATAGCGTCTCTCCCTCCCCGACAGCCGTTTCAAA
>NZ_JAVKEW010000108.1:0-53448 GCF_040226375.1 Coleofasciculus sp. G2-EDA-02
TTACCACTCATCTCGTAAAGCCCTTTGCATGGCTACTGCATTTCCTCGCCAATTCAGTCGCCCTGCCAAATCAGAAAAATCATAGTTCCGGTTTTGCACTTTAGATGCAACAGATGAACTGAGTACCAACACAATATTCACAGGTCCTGGAGAGAGTTGTGTGGGAATATCAAGGATCAAATGACCGGAGGCATTGACAGTAGTTGTCAGTTGAAAAACTTCCATTTTGACTTCAACCATTGGATATCAGGGTTATTGTAGCGTGATCCTCATCCTACCGCGCGATCGCGAATCTCTTCCTGATTCCTGATAAACCTTGCTGCTTGTACATTCTGGGGATACAGAAAGAGTGCCTAATTTTGTCGGATGGGGAAATTCTGATAATTTGACGATTTCATCAAAAATTATGTCCAGAAAGCCCACTCTACTCCTACCCCTCTACAAGCCAACATATCAAGACCAACGGCTACACATACCCTCCAGTAAAGTTTGATGTCGATGATTCCTGGATGCACGACGCGAGGAGTTACGGAGGATTTTCAATTCTCTAGAACCCTCTGTAGCCAGATCTCTTGATGAGAGATTACAGGTTCGTCGAGCAGGAGATACACTTTCAGTTCTCTTCTACAGCATACTAGCGACCGAAACTCGTCAGGAGTTGCTGAGTATCCTTCAGGCAAGAGCAGCTATTGAGACACCTCCTACCTCAGGTGATTCTGAATCAATGGCAAGTCTCCCAGGTCGTGGAGAAAGTACAGATTTTGGAGTTTATTGGGTTCTGCCAGATTCCGTCGATCGAGCAGGAATGTCTTATCTAGAAGGGGCTGAAGCTATTTCTGAGACAGACTTTGATGTTCTGCAACAGGCATGGGAATCCCTCAGGGCAGGCTCAGGGCAAATCCAGGTTCTTGAAGAAGATTCAGTCGGTAACCGCCATGATGGATTTAGAGAAAGGATACTGGCTCAACTTGGACGACTTTTGTCAAGACCTGCTGGTCGTCGCCTTGTGCTTGATCTCATGTATGGTGCCATTCGGGTTAGGATTATACCCGCAGCCGATAGTGCTATCGGTGCTCGCACTCTTCCGGACTCTGAGGATGCCTTTGAGCAGCCTACGGGAGCACCTGGGCGGGGTAGTTCAAGCACAATTGAAGTTGCAGCAGATTTACAAGATGACGACGTTCAGGTACTTGATCAGGAAGGCAATCTGATGGATTCACCTGTTTTTATTTCCCTTGGCCACGAATTGATCCATGCATCTCACAACGCCGCAGGCCGAAATCGTCGTAGAACCCCTTTCCCCCCAATAGAACCCTCTCTACACCCTTATGAAGCAGCTCCCAGAGGACCGCGTATGATTGCTTCTCCTGGGGAACGTGAACGACAAGAATACGATGATAACCTAGAAGAACGTCAAACGGTTGAAATTGAAAATCTCTTAAGAGAGGAACATGGGTTACCGCGAAGATTGGGTCATCTTGGTTTTTATTTGGGGTCAGCAGAAGGGCGAGAAGAGGCTGCACGATATACTGAGATGCAGCGACCAGAAGTTGAAAGGCGAGCTAGAGAAGTTGAAAGACGAGCTAGACTAGAGGCTGATTTAGAGCGCTTACGAGAACTAGAATGATCACGAGAAGCAAGTGTGATCGCCTGATCTTGTAGGGTGGGCAAATTATGTTAATTTAACGATTGACTATAAATTATAGCATTTTTATTTGAGATGTAAACGAGCAACCCTTGCCTAGTAAGGCTTTCAGTGCTTTGGCTGTACACGAATCAAATAAAAACACTATATATCCATTTGCCCACCCTACTTGCTTTACGTTTCTGTAGAGACCGCCTAGGAGAATCTTAATGGGGGAACGTCTGAACTAGCTGAAATTACCTGACCAATAATGCAACTCTGTTGATATCCTAATTCTTGCAGAACCTGCTCACACTTTACCGCTTGATCACTAGGAATTGTCGCCAATAACCCGCCAGAGGTTTGCGGATCAAAAAGTACCGGATAATTGGCGCGATCGCAAATCTCTTCTTGATTCTTGATAAACCTTGCAGCTTGGACATTCTGGGGATACAGCGAACTGACAATTCCTTGTTCCACGAGTTCCGTCACCCCCTCCAGCAGGGGAATTTTATCCCACTCTAATTCCACCGCCACCCCCGATGCTTGCACCATTTCCACCAAATGTCCCACCAATCCAAACCCAGTCACATCGGTACAAGCTGTAACACCATGATCTCGAAATACTTGAACCGCTTCCTGATTCGATAACAGCATCGACTCAACCGCCTGATCAATCCAGTACCCTTTTGCCTGTAAACGCATATTAGCAGCAAATAATATCCCGGTTCCTAAACCTTTAGTGAAAATTAACTGATCGCCCGGATTCATCCCACTTTTCTTAAGGATTTGCTGAGGAGATACTAACCCATTACAGGATAAACCAAACGTTAATTCTGCCCCTTCTGTTGTATGTCCTCCCACCAACGGCGCTTGTACTTGAGAGAGTACCTTCATCGCCCCCGATAATAATTGATAGAGGGTTTCCTCCTGTTTTTCTGCTGTTCCATAAGGAACCGTTACCATTGCTAAAACACTCTGAGGCGTCGCACCCATGGCAAATAAATCGCTGAGACAGTGATGGGTGCTAATTTGTCCAAAGATAAAGGGGTCATTGATTAAAGTGCGAAAATAATCAATTGTTTGCACTAATAGTTTATCGGCGGGTACT
This sequence comes from Coleofasciculus sp. G2-EDA-02, assembly GCF_040226375.1. Taxonomy (NCBI): domain Bacteria; kingdom Bacillati; phylum Cyanobacteriota; class Cyanophyceae; order Coleofasciculales; family Coleofasciculaceae; genus Coleofasciculus; species Coleofasciculus sp. G2-EDA-02. Next base: position 2,736 of record NZ_JAVKEW010000108.1, read on the forward strand.
TGCACCACCGCTGCATCATCGGGTGTTCCTAATCCGAGAATAATATCCTCTGGCGTGGGGAAAGGATACTCATCCTGCAACCGTTTTAACACTCGTTCTAGGGTAGTGCTACCCACCTTAGAACCACATCCGGCGCAATACATGGGTGGGGTGTTTTTCGACTTCTTTAGAAGGGTAGATTTCGTCAAGTTTTGGGTTTTCTCCGGGAGATTATTCCCTGGTGTCATTGCTGGCAAATCCCTAAATTGCCGCATAAACTTGCGATCAATATGATCCTTCCAAAGCCATAGCAGTCGGGAGTGCCAGCCAAAGGAACCCCAGGATGCGATCGCGCCGCCATCACCGGTTCCAATTAAACTCAAAAACCGCCGTTGGGGTTGATAAAGATGTAACGTTTTTTCTTGTACAAAGCGACGCAAATTTCCGACTAAAGGCTTCCCTTGACGCACCGCAAATACCCCGGCTTTTGGACGAGGATGATTCACCATGGTGGCGATATCACCAGCGGCAAAAATATGAGGATGAGAGAGGGATTGTAATGTATCGCCAACTAAAATAAAACCCTTTGAATTAGTATGAAGTCCTGATTCAGCTATCCAACTGGGCGCAGCGGCTTGGGTTACCCAAAAGCTGTAATCGCAATTGACAAATAAACCTGACTCACAGCAAATTTTATCTGGCAATATCTGAGAAACGGTTTCCCCTAAATGTACCTGAATTTCCCGCTTCTTTAGCAGCTTTTTAACATATCGCTGCACCCAGGAATTATGACCGGATAATAGTTTATTTCCCCGATGAAACAAATGGATTTTTACAGAGGTGCCATGGCGCGTCTCTACATCATTAATACGCCGTTGCATCGTCATTGCCAGTTCCACCCCACCCGCACCACCGCCGACAATTCCTAAACTCAGAGATTGTTGAGGATGTTGGGCAATCGTTTCGATAATTTGATTCCACCGCGTTAGAAATTGGGGAACGGGTTTGGCGGGAATCGCGTAGTTAGCTACGCCAGGAATCGATTCTTTCGCCGGGGTACTTCCAATATCAATGGATAAGACATCAAAGGCAACGGGAGGACGATTTGCACAGATAACTTTATTCGAGTTTAAATCCAAACCTACGGCTTTATCAATATATAATTGAGCGCCAGCAAATTGGGCAAGGCGTCGCAAATCAATATGACATTCATCAAAGGTATAGAACCCAGCCACATGACCCGGTAACATCCCGGAATAGGGTGTATAAGAAACATTGGTAATCAGGGTCAAGCGCACTCCAGGCAAGGGATTCATCCCCAACATCCGCAGTGCGATCGCGTGGCTATGACCGCCGCCAATCAGGACTAAGTCTTTGTCCTTTGTCCTTTGTCCTTTGTCCTTTGTCATTGGTCAGGGGTTGACACTTATATACCTAATTTAACATAGTTAAGTTTCTTTAGACTAAAAAATGTTAACAAAGAGGTGAGTATTATCTCTCTCAGGCTAGATTGATTTTCCCGAATCCCAGGGGCATAATGAAGATAAACCAAAGGAGAAACTGTAATGCCCAAGGCGATTATTTTTGATGTAGACGGTACCTTAGTTGATTCTGTTGATCTGCACGCCCAGGCGTGGGTTGAAGCGTTTAAACAGTTTGGTTATGAGGTGCCTTACGATAAAATCCGTCATCAAATCGGTAAGGGAAGTGAGCATATCATTCCCCTATTTATTCCCCAAGAGGAGTTTGAACGCATCGGCGAGGATATTGCTGATTATCGCAAAGAATTTTATCAAGAAAACCTCCTATCCCAAGTGCGTCCATTTGAGGGAGTGCGCCAACTATTTGAACGCCTCAAATTAGATGGCAAAAAACTTGTCGTGGCGTCTTCAGCTAGAACAAAAACCCTCACTCACTACAAAAAACTATTAGAGATTGAAGACTTAGTAGACGGCGCCACCTCTAGAGACGATGCTGAAAAGTCAAAACCCGATCCCGATATCTTTCAAGCCGCATTAGATAAGCTCGATGGAGTGACTGCCCAAGACGCGATTGTGGTGGGTGATAGTCCTTATGATGCTGAAGCCGCCTGTAAAATTAACCTAGATGTTATTGGCGTACTTTGCGGTGGTTTCTCAGCAGCCGAGTTAAAAGAAGCCGGCTGTATGAAAGTATATCAAAATCCTGCGGATTTACTCGCTAACTATCATCAGTCTCCTTTGGCTTAATCTCAGTAAATTCTTAATCATCGATCTCACAACAACTACTGAACCAATTTACGAATTTTCCCATAGGCAATATAAGAACCTCCCTGGGGATTTTCCTTAACCTCATCAACCACATATAATAGTCCTTCCTCTCGAATCGTGCGAGGAAAACGGATGTTGTAGTCGGGATTATAGCCATCAGAAACCACTCTGGCTCGTAGTTTTTTCCCATCCTTGACACATTGAACCAAAACCCCATCCCCCACCGTATCTGTGGTTTCTAAATCAGCCGCTGTTCCTTGGGCTTTAGCGGTTTGTAATTCTTTCCCTGGGCGGGCTGTTTTTTGGGTAAATTTTGTTTCTTCTCCGGGTTTAACCAGGCGGCGAATGTTTCCTGAAGCGCGATAAAACGTACTATTAGCGGATAGGGTAATTTCATCTACGATATAGGTGACACCCTGTTCGCGGATACGGCGAGGAAACTGCACATTTAAATCAGGATTGTACCCCTCAGAAATGACCCGAACTCGGAGTTTACCACCCGCCCGTTCACATTTAACTAAAACACCACCGTCTGGATCAGTCGTCACCTCTAACCCACTGGCTGCGCCTGTTGTAATTCCGCGTAATTTTAAGTCTTCGCGATCGCGGGTTTTGGTTTGATAGGATTGATCGCGCATTTCTTTGCGGATTGCCCGATCAAATCGCCGATTTTCTAGACATTGGGCATAGTAGTCCAGTTGGGCAATTTCTTCAGCAATTTCAAAGAATTCGTCTAATGTCTTGACTTTTAGTTCCTCGATAGTTTCCCGCAGTTTAGCCACCGCTTCTTGAAAGTCTCCCTTATCCGCCAGGGAAACGGCTTCATCTTTTAATTTAGCAATTCTTAACTGAGACGTTTGTTCCAAAACCTTAGCATCAGGTTTGATATCTTTGGCTTGTTCTTCTGAACCGACATTTAAGGTAATAGAAAACTGATTGCTAATGTCTTGGATACTTCCTGCAACAATCGTTTGATAGTCATACGTCACAGTAGCAATCGCCCTCATTCCAGATTTTGATTGCGGGGAAATCATTAAGGGAATCGCTAAGGGCTTTTGTTCAACGCCATACACATCACCCAAGAAAACCTCTACCGTATTACCCACCTGGGAAAAGCGATAGTTATTTAAAATCTCCCCAACTTCAACAAACTCTTCCGGCTGTAGCTTCACCCTCAGATTTTGCGCCACAACCGAAACCAAACTTTCCATCTCAATTTCAAACACTTGAGAGGCGTCGTCGGGAGACTGAATGAAATAGAAATTACCCCTGGCTGCATTTGCTATGTTAATCAGTAAATCTTCATTAAAATTATTACCAAACCCCAAAGTTGTAGTCACAATATTCGCTTCGGCTTTTTCTTGTGCTGTCTTCGTCAGCACCTGTGGATCTTGAATCCCATAATTTGCCAATCCATCGGTTAAGAGTAAGACTCGATTAATTCGTTCCGGACTTTGGTGGGATTGAACTTGACGACATCCCAACAACCACCCGCCACTTAAGTTGGTGCAACCCCCTGCCCGAATTTTACCAATTTTTGTTTTAATGGCGGCTTTATCGCCAACTAATTCCGGGGGAATAATCACCTCGGCGGTATCATCGTAAATCACCACCGAAACAAAGTCATCGGTGGTGAGATGATCGATAAGATTTTGTGCGGCTTTAATCGCATATCGCAGGGGTTCTCCCGCCATTGAACCCGAACGATCTAAGACTAAGCTGAGATTGAGCGGACGACGAGATGATTTCTCCTGATTTGACTCAGATCCTTGAAAGCTAATCAGTAAGTCTACAGTCGAATGACTCTCTGCTGCAATTAAAGATTGACTGAGGGTGTAACTGGCTTTCATATAGACCGATTGAAGGATTTAGACGTCATTGTTTTATTTTAGCTTAATTAATGTCAACAACTGAAAAATCGTTGTCATGGGAGCATCTTGCTGGTTACCCATTCCCAATTTAAAGGCGTGACAGCTTAAAGATATGATATCAGGGTGTAGAGACGTTCCGCCGGAACATCTCTACCGTTGTTCAATCCGTTTCATCCTCGTCATTGTCATCAAAGAAACCGGGCGGCGGTGGAATATCCGGAACAATTTGAATCGTCATTCCTTGTTCAAACATACAAGAATCTATCTCCTCATCGTCTAAGATTACCTGCCTATGTGCCCAAGCCAGACGTTGATCAGGAAGTTCAATTTCTACCCAGCCGCCTTTAGTTTGTTTCCCAGTTATCGGTACTTGTTCTCTCGTGAGATAGGTGATGATATTCTCTCGAAATGATGCCGGATCAGAGCGTACATTTCCCGTGACAATAACTGAACAAGTCGGAGATTCTGGCGATGCTTCCGGTTCTGGAGAGGGAGACGGTGAGGGACTAGGATTAGTCTCTTTTGGGGATTCCGTCGCTGTGGGAGAAGTCGTTGGTGAGGATACAATGGTATCCGTTGAATCGGTTAACGGTTGTACTGAAGCACGATTAAATAAACTAATCAATAGAACTACTGTCGCTAAACCGCCGCCAATTCCTAGCCAAAGTAGGAGTTTTTTAGGGGATTTGGAAACCGTCGGTTCAGGATTTAAGAAATTGTTGAGATTTGATGATAATTGGACGTCAGAAGTGGGAGGGGTTTCCGGTTCCTCTGGCGTTTGCATATACCATTCGGGGATAGAATCGGGTTTTATGGAGTGTCGATCGGGTTGATCGCCATTGGCTGGAGTCGATTCTGTCGTGGTTTGAGGATTAACAGACTCAGGAGGGGATGGGGGCGCGATCGCACTCTGGTGGTGTTGGGGTGAAACCTCTTGCGGTGTGGAGGTTGGCAGAGGTGGTGATGTGGGAGCAACTGATTGAGTGGGTGGGAAGTTATCCTCGGCTTGGGGTGACACCTCCACAGGTACAGAGGCTGAGACAGGTGGTGTGGTGGGAGCAACCGATTGAGTGAGTGGGAAGTTATCCTCGGATGGGGGTAACTCCTCCCTGGGTGTGGATTCCTCTTTTTGATCCAGAATGAGTGGGGAGGAAATCCGACTCAGATACGCTCTAATTTCGGCTCCCCCTGTTCCCTCAGCTTCCCGATTATTGTCGGGATTCCCTGGGGCAGTTTCCCGGGGTTGCTTTTGTGATACGATTAACTCTTCAATGCCTTTAATATCTTGATCTTTTAATCCTAAAGACTGTTGCAGATCTTTTAGGAGTTTACGAGACTTGGAATTGAGTGAATTGTCGGCTCGGAATACTTCCCGAAATGCTTGCTTGTATCGCTGTAATTTTTCCTGGTACTCCCGATAGGGGGTTAAGACTTGTGCTTCTATCGCGGCACAATCTGATCGGGTAAGCTGTAGACTCTGTGCTAATGTATCAAGAGCTGAACGACCGCCGACAGAAATTTCACCCGCTCTGATCCAACGTTGTGCTTCTTTGCGATACTTCAGGGTGAGGCGATTTAGAGGAACTTGACTCAGTGCGATCGCTTGGTAGGGTTCGCTAGCATATAACCTAGGTTTTAAAGCGGGAGCAACGATTTTAAGCTGCTGATAAACATAGTCATGAAGTTCCCTAACACAAATCCAATCATCATGATTGCGATCAGCGATTCCCGTTGCTAGTCCCTCGACTAAATAACGAGTGTAATCTGAGGGTTGAGAGAGTTCTGATTGGTTGAAATAGGGAATGGAACTAAAACAGCTCAGCAGCGCCCACTTTTCACCCGCCAGTTGCTCTTTGAACCCGACTTCATTATAGTCATTTGTGTTTATCTCCCAATCCAGAATATTGCTACAGTAACCATCGATGATCACGATATTCTGCGGACAAGGACTATGGTTAAGTATATCCTGGATTAAACTAGCCGGAACAACGGTTGCCTTAACTAGTTCTTTTTGGGAATGATCATCAGTCATGCGAGTGGCAGTGATGCCAGTGCCTAAATATAGGGTATCATTATAATCTTGAATACATTGACCCGAAAAAAACAACAACACGATATCTTCCTCTGAACGCTGGGAAAATAACGTTTCCATGGTTTCCCGCATCACGGGAGGATTCGGATTGATGAGCGTTTTTATCTCGTCAAAAGAATACTGCAAAACTCGTTGCATCGCTTCAACAGCGTTAACGGCTCCGGGTACGGGATGAAAACCATAACCATACTCACTTACCCCAATCAGCAATGCTATTTTCACAACTGGCGATTCCCTAGACTGCTACAACGTTTTGTGCTGCCTAAATTACTACCATCAAGATTTTATTCGGCAACTTGTGACCCTAAGTTTAGATGCACTGGTTCCACGAGAGCGGTTGTACATTTTATCTGCTATATTTAGGGGTTTTTGCCCTTATTGCGGAATCAATTAACCACGTCCCCACGCGGCAAAAAGCCAGGATGTCAAGGCAGATATTTAAATGTGTGTTAGCTTAGACCCTTGATGGTTGTCGTTGAGTACACCCTGTTTAAACCTTTACTTCTGTTCTATCCGGCTAGACAGGCAGGTATCTACCGAGATTCTATTTTTTTTGGTCTATTTACAAACCTATACATTGATCGTAAACTATATTTTTATTTGTGGCTACCATCGCTTTTTTTCTTCTCTCTAGAGTTTGTGGCAATTTGATAGCCAGCATCAAATCCCCCCGAAAATACTGATGCATTAGTTACATCTTTCCAGACCTGATAGAATCAGGGTTTGCAGATAGAAAGTATCCCAGATTCCCAAAATCCCAAGGACAGGCTGGGGAGATCACTAATTAATTTGGTGCAACGGGCAAAATCATGAAACGCAGAAAATTTGTCGGGAATGCTGTCATTGGTGCAACGGGAACCGCCGCCTTAGGGGGTTGTCGCCAAACTACCACCAGTTCAGTGGCACAAAGTGGTAGCCAACCTAGAATTCGATGGCGCATGGCAACGAGTTGGCCCAAATCTTTGGATACTATTTTTGGCGGCGCCCAAACCATGAGTCAGCGTGTGAGTGAAATGACGAATGGACGTTTCACGATTACGCCCTTTGCAGCGGGTGAAATTGTACCGGGATTGCAGGTGCTAGATGCGGTACAAACCGGAACCGTGCAATGTGGTCATACCGCTAGCTATTATTACATCGGCAAAAATCCCGCCTTGGCCTTTGGCACGACTGTTCCCTTTGGTTTAGACGCCCAACAACAGAATGCCTGGTTATATCACGGTGGTGGTTTAGAGGCGATGCACAAGCTTTATAGTGACTTCGGCGTGATTAGCTTTCCGGCTGGGAATACGGGGACTCAGATGGGCGGCTGGTTTAAGCGAGAAGTCAACTCGGTGGCGGAACTCCAGGGATTGACAATGCGTATCCCTGGGTTAGGAGGTGACGTGATGTCTCGCTTAGGGGTCAACGCACAAGTCTTACCCGGTGGTGAGATTTACCTCGCACTAGAACGGGGTGCGATTGACGCGGCTGAATGGGTAGGTCCCTATGATGATGAGAAGCTAGGCTTACATCAAGCGGCTCAACTCTACTACTATCCCGGCTGGTGGGAGCCCGGAGCGACCTTAGAAGTGCAGGTGAATAAGGCAGAGTGGGATAAATTGCCCAAAGAGTATCAGGAAGTCTTCAAAACGGCAGCGATGGACGCCAACCTGAATATGCTGGCACAGTATGACGCCTTAAATCAACAAGCCTTGGGAAAACTGCTAGACACTGGCACAAAGCTAATGCCCTATTCTCAAGAGATTATGCAGGCGGCTCAGAAGGCATCCTTTGAGATATATGAGGAAAATGCAGCCCAAGATAGTACCTTTAAAGAGGTTTACGAGCAGTGGAAGGGCTTTCGCGAACAGATTTACCGATGGCATCAGGTCAATCAACTCAGTTTTTCTAATTTTGTGATGGCGAATTAGGGATGAGGACGTTTTGAGTGTGTAGGGGCGGGTTTAGGGATTTTATGCGTGGCTATTGGTGGTAACGTTTGTGCAAAACCCGCCCTGACTTAGTTTATATACAGTAAGCTACACCGAATAAAGTTCATGGCTGCTGTTTCTGGATTACTTGGAACAGGCGCGATCGCAAGCTGCTATCTTAACCGGAAAGCCCTATGTAGGCATACTAGAAGCTGGAGGACAATGCAATAAGATGTTGATTCCCGATAAAATATACTTAGTTCCTGTATAGGGTCTTAAAACTGTTTAATATCTCTCTAATCCTTCCCTGGTAATTTTAGTAAAGTTGATTCAACCCCGATGAAACGTCGAACTAACCCCGTAGCTTCTATCCTGAACGCCACCACCCTCGCCATTCTCGGCGGGATTTTTATCCTGGGAATTGGTGTCGGTATTGCTTTTAGTTCCACAGCCAGTCCCAATCTGGAAAATGTGGCATCCCGTGAAGCGATTGACCGCAGTGCGCCCAATCCAGAATTGTGTATCCAGTATGGTGCCAGCGCTATGGTCACAGATATGCGGGTTTTTGTCACCCTCAACCCCTTTAACGTTTACGTAACCCAGCCGAGTATGCGCCCCGGATGTGTCTTGCGCCGGAACAACTGGGCAATTTTAGAGAAACAGAACCTGGTTTCCTCGGAGCAAGTAAGAGAGTGTAAGAACCGGATGAATACTTTTGGCTTCACTGGTCCGTTGGAAGGTAAGCCGAAAATTGACTGTATCTACCAGAATGAGGCAGAGGATAACTTCTTCCTCAACCAACCGGGAGCAGGTAGTTCACCATCTGAAACCAATAAGTTTTAAGCCTATCTTGCTTACCTTATAGGGTGTAGAGACGTTGCATGCAACGTCTCTACATTGGTTTTGTAGGGGCGGGTTTTCCCCCTATCGTTGCTGAAGCAGCAATCATCCGGACATAATATGACCAATGATGACCAATGATGACCTATTCGTAGTAGGCATTTTAGGGCACTAAAGTGCCTACTACAAACAATCACTAATCCCGATGCATTAATGGTCGTAGTGCATTTAACCCAGCCACGATCGCACTCCCATTATGCACCCCTGTGGCAACCAGGGGATGAAGTCCCACCGTTGAAGCCAGTCCCAAGGCGGCTAGGTTAGGAGTGACAGCTAGGGCGGTATTCTGCTGGACAATTCCCCGGGTTTGCTTGGCAATCGCGATCGCATCCAGTACACTGGCTAAACCATTCTCCATTAGCACCACATCCGCCGTTTCCCTCGCTACGGCTGAACCATCGCCAAAGGAAATCGATACATCTGCATACGCCAGCGCCACGGAATCATTTAACCCATCCCCGGTAAACGCTACGGTTTTCCCCTCTGCTTTTAACCGACGCACCACCTCAGCTTTGGTTTGGGGGAAGGCTTCGGCGTGAACCTGAGACAAGGGAATCTCTAATTCCTGCGCCACAGCGATGGCTTTGGTTTGGCTATCCCCTGTTAAAAGATGAATCTCCATGCCATACTCATGTTGCAACTGATGAATCACCCGGCGGCTTTCTGTTCGTAAGGGATCTTTATACTGAATCACCCCTTGGAATTCATCCTCACAAGCCACATAAATCAGCGAAGAATCGGCAGAAATTGGACAATCTTGCTGACACCCCCAGAGTTGACGACAACAGGGATGTTGATCATAAAAACAATCCACACTAATCCCAGCTTGCCGCAAAAAGCGATCGCTGCCGACTAATACTCTCTCACCGTCAATTTCCGCCTGCACACCTAATCCCACCTCATAATGCCACTCACCACGAGGTAAAATATCTATACCCTTCTCCTCTACATGACGCATTACCGCTTCAGCCACTGGATGAGTCAACCGTTGTTCTGCTGCTGCTGCAAGTTCTAAGATACGTTGTGCCGACAAGCGATTGGTTACGGTTTCCACCGCAACAACTTGAATATTCCCCTGAGTTAAGGTTCCTGTCTTATCGAAAACAATTGTATCCACTTGGGCAAGTTGTTCCAATGCCCGTCCCGAACGGATTAAAATACCATGGCGAGTGGCATGGGTGAGGGCGGCGAGAAAGGTGGTGGGAATGGAGACGCGCATCCCGGTGACAAAATCCAGAGTTAGGATAGAGGCTGCCCTGGCGGGGTTACGAGTAATTGCCCAAACCCCAGTGGCGAGGAGAAACGCGGGCATAATTGACCGTTCTGCCAGTTGTGCGGCATAATTTTCCATACGGGTATCATGGACGGGGGCTTGCTGCACCAACTGAATACTCGCACCGGCACAGGTATCTGCCCCAACCCGTTCAACTTTGATATATAATTCCCCCGATCGCACTAATGTGGATGCATAGACGGTTTGTCCTGCTTCTCGTACCACAGGCATGGATTCCCCAGTGAGTTTCTGTTGATCAATGGTGGCATTTCCCCGCAACACCACGCCATCGACGGGAATTTGTTCCCCCGGATATACTATTACGGTGTCTCCAGGTTGTACCTGAGTCAAGGGAACCTGCTGTTTTTCCCCGTTACAGTCCATCCAAGCAAATTGTCCGATAGAATCGAGTAAATCTGTGGCTTGGGCATGAGTTGAACGAGCCGTGCGATCGCGGATAATATCTCCTAGTTCATGGAGTGTCATCATCAGGGCGGGCGTCAGCCAGTTTCCCTGCATTGAGGACAGAGTAATCGCTACTAAATCCAAGCAATCGATAGTGAGTCGGTGTTCCCCCAGCAAACTAGCGATGGCACGTTTCGCCACTGGTAACCCCGCAATGGCGACAGAACCCGCCACCAGAGATTGAGGAATGGGGAGGCGCAACGGACCCGCTAGCAGGGCGAGGAGGGTAGCTAGGGCGGGACGTTTGAGTTGGGACCAGTCATTTTCGTCTAGTGATTGGGGATTAGGATTTGGGGATTGGGACTCCCCAAGTAGGGCGGGTTTAGTGTACAGACGCGCCGTGGCGCGTCTGTACAAGGGGGTAACGTTATCGGTCAAACCCGCCCCTACAAATTGGCTCCTGTACTCCCTATCTTGTTTTCCTGATGTTTGAATTAACGAAAGCAACACCCGACGCATCTGAACATCGGATAGCTGCTGATTGTTATAGGCAATTACAATAGAGGCGGCGGGGCGACGCACACGCACCTGAATCACCCCATCTTGGGACGCCATCAACGCTTCTAAACGATGGGCATAATCGGCATCATCTGCCAACCGGGGCACGCGAAATCGCACCCTTCCGGGAATCGAATGCACTACGCGACAAGGGATTCTCCCAGAGGGTACAGCTTTGTTCCCTGACAGGTTTGCCCGATTGAAATCCTGGGAGTTATCATAACTGGCGTAGCGTGCGATCGCGTTCCACCTGCTATCCAGATTTACCATGCTCATGCCTCAGAAATCTTGATTGGTAGTTAGGCATTTCTACTGTAAAACCTTAAGGACGGTTAATTCCCTCTCTGCAATTTTTATTCACAAATCATTAATATATTAGCTAATAATTTAAAAATTAGAATTGATATTTGTTACTATTTCATCAGATGTATGGTCATATAGTTGACATCACAGCCTTAAGGACACGATAGTATCGTGTCCCTACCCCATCAACCATCTCTTGAATTACGGTAGGGGCATGGCACTGCCACACCCTCTCATCATCAATATAGATCCTAATCCAATCTCACAGAAAGCCCTTTAATTGCCCGTTCTCAACTAGGTAATTCACAAATTGACAATGGATAATGAACAATGGATAATGACCTCTCCTTAAAAGAAGAGGATTGAATTTAAGGAAAATATTTTTTAATTTCTTCGTAAACGAAGAGGTCTTAAACCCAATTAATCAATTATCAATTATCAATTATTAATTATCCATTGATAATGCGCGATCGCATCCCCTACCCCCTCTAAATCAATTAGAGTTCCCTCCCCTTGCAGGGGAGGGTTAGGGAGGGGTTTGTCTAGGGTAGAGACACGGCAATGCTACACCCTCTCCTCGTTAATCTAACTATCCCCAAAATCACCCTAAACCAGGTATCCTTTGCCCCCTTACCGATGCAAATAAATCACCTTTGCCATTTCCCGATCCAACGCCGCACGAGTTCTGCCCACCTTAATAATATAAGAAGGAAACCGCTGCTCCAACAGAATCGGCATTCCAGGACTAATCCCCATCGCCATCAACTTCTGCAACGTCATCTCATCCTTCGTCTTTAACGCAGCAACGGTGCCGCTATTTCCCCGTTTAACCGATGCTAGTGCAATCATTTAAATCGTTACTCCTAATCCATTTAACAAACCATTAACCAAATATCCCACAAAAAAGGCAAAGGGAAAAATAAACGCCACAATCGCCCAAGTTACTTTCGCCCCTCGCTCTTTCAACATCACTTGCAGTTGGGCAATACAAGGTAAAAACAGGGTTAACACAATCGCTGTCACCACCAACTGATTCCCTGTAAAAATTCCCTGCTGTTGCATATCAAATAACCCAGCCGCGCCGTAATCCCGCCGGAAGAAACCATATAAAAAGATCGGCGCAGCTTCTCTGGGCAATCCTAACCCTAAAGCAATCGGCTCAATCCCCTGAATAATCAATCCAAACAACCCCGTCAAACGCCCAAACCAAATAATCACCGATGCCCAAATAAATAGGGGCAGAATTTCCATAAAATACCACTTCATTCTGAGATAGGTTTTAACCAGAATGTTTTGTAGTTTGGGAAAGCGCAAGGGGGGAATTTCCATGTAAAAACTGGCGGGTTTTCCGGGAAGCAATCGGGCGGTTAAATACCCCGCAACCATAAAAATTGCCCCAATAACCCCACCCCAAATCAACAACGCGGCGGGTTTTTGGGCTAATAATCCCACAATCACCCCCCACTGTGCCGCACAGGGAATGGCTAAGGATAACAAAAATGTGGCAATTAATCGTTCCCTTGTCGTTTCCAGGGTGCGGGTGACCAATGTTGCCATGGTGTCACATCCCAATCCCAACACAATCGGAATTACCGCCCGCCCCGATAACCCGATCGCCTTAAACAGGTTATCCAGCATTAGGGATAATCTCGGCAGATAGCCACTGTCTTCCAGGAAGGAAAACATGAAAAAGAATGTGGCAACAACAGGTAAGACAATCGCCACCGCATAGCGAATCCCCAGGGTAATAATTCCGTAGTCGTTGGCAATTAAATCTTGTAAGGGTTGCCAGGGCAAAATTACCGCTACCGTTTGGTTGACAACGGGATTAATATATGTTTCAAAGAAGGTTTCAATGGTATCCACCATCGTCCCCGCCCCGAATTCCCCGACAAATTTGTAAACCCCGTAATAGAGAATCGCCAGCAAAATCGGAAATCCTGTCCAAGGATTCACCGTGAGTTGGTGCAGTCGTTCCGTTAAGGGGGTTTTCCCTTGGTTCGATTCGCTGAGGACATGTTGTTCGATCGCCCACGCCCGTTGCTGACGCGCCTTGGCAATAACTGCGATTAGCGGTTCATCCAACTGACTCTCAGCATCCGCGATCGCGGCTTTAATTTCCGCTTCTGTATCCTGAATCTGAAGTTGTTGCCAAAGTGCGGGATCTTTTTGCAACAGGAGTAAGGCAATACTGCGCCGAGACAAAGGATAATCCTGGGATAGCGACAGCCGGGATAGCAGCGATTCCAGTTTCGCGATCGCAACCTCAATAGGTTCCGGATAAGCAACCTGACTTAACATAATCACCCACCTTATATTTCAAATCTCGTAAACCAACATTTAGTGCAGCTGCCATAGTCACAACCGGAATCCCTAATTCCATCTCCAAATGATCCCGGTGAATCTGAATCCCCAGCTGTTCGGCTTCATCGATCATGTTGACAGCTAATAGCACCGGCAAACCCGCTTCAATGAGCTGAAACGTCAGGGGAAGCATTCGCCCTAAGTTTTTGGCATCGACGACATGAATCACCAAGTCTACGGGTTCGCTGAGTAATAAATCCCGCGATACTTTTTCCTCTTCGGTAATCGGGAGTAGGGAATACATTCCCGGCGTATCCACCACCGCAAACGGGCGATCCCCAACCGTCATCTGACCCCTAGAGACTTCCACCGTTGTACCGGGATAATTGGACACAGTGACATAAGTACCCGTAAGGGCATTAAACAGAACACTTTTACCCACATTGGGCGTTCCCACCAAAGCCACTTGGGGAATGGGTTCAGTTTTCAGAGGTGATGGTTGCGGCGGTTTGCCCCACCATTTCCAGCCACTCCCTCTACTGGGCTTGTGGTGGCAAGTGTTTTGACATTTGTGACACTCCATATCTTCTTGACTCCGATGATGGGAAGCGAATTCTGCAACTTGTTAAAAGTAATTCTCATTAAGTGTAGTCAATAATAACCTCGGTTTCTGTATCAGGTCTACCTTTTAAGAAAGCTTAATATTTGAGGGGAATGGGGAACCTATTTAAGCTGAGATCCATAATATTTTTTAATAAAAGTTGAGAATAAGCCAATTCAATTTTAAGCAGAGTGGGCAAGAGCTAGAAACCTGGAAATGCTCAGGTTATCCAGAGAATGCTGTTGCCCACCTCAATCTTCTTTGTGTCCGTCACCCTGTCACCCTGTCATGGCGTCTTTTGTTGACTGATGGGTATTTACAGCCAAATTGCACTAGGATGACGAGTGATTCGTCGCATACCGTTGCTCTGCCAGATCCCGGATCAGAGACAAGCGATTATAGAGATAGTCATTCAAAATATGCATTTCCTCAGAATTAAGACCTCGCTCTTGTTTGAGTTGCTTGAGTATCCACTGAACTAGACTGGCATCATCGAGTTTCAGTAGCAGGTTAGTTTGAGTCGTTTCAATTAAAGACCACAACTGACGCAGCATTGTGGGGTTCATACAATCTCCTTCCTTAGGTAAAGTGGCAGCAGCCGAGAAATAAAGCTGGTTTTCCAGCGCTGTGTCGCGATCCGGCAAAGGGTACGACTCCTTTAAGAATTACTTAAGGATTGCTTGGTTTTTCTTACCATAGCTCATCTCGCCCAACCAACTCACGATTGTAGTGAGGATGATACAAGAGTTACCAAAGCCTTAACAAATTGAAAAATTACTTTGTCAAACTGACCAGCGATGTCGATTGACTGGGCGATCGGTTGTCGGTGAAGACTCGGACTGGTAATGATTTCGTCATGGGATGCTACCGAAGCGATATCCGCCTGAGTTTAGTTTGCCGTGCGAGAGGGGAACTTATGGGAAGCCCGAATACTTCTACACCGATGACGGGAAAGACTTTCGCTCGAATCATCTTCGACAGATTGGTACACAGTTGGGATTTACCTGTGAGTTGCGCGATGCCTTCGGCGGGCTACGCCTACGCCCTTCTGAGGGAGGGGCAGAAATCGCTCTGACGATTAATTTATCTCGCTCGGCAAGCACATGCTACTCACTCCCTAATCACCGTCTTCGTGAAGCTGTTCTCTTTGGATGGTATTACGATCTGGTGAGACTTGCTGTTTCTGGATTATAGCGAAATTGATCGATTGTTCCTGCCTTGATTTTTTCAATCACTTCTTCAATCGCTTCTAATGGCACGAGAAACCATTCTCTCGGCTGTACAGGAATGCCAAAGCGATCGCCCAATTCTACCTGTAAACGAGCGTTATCGAAAAACTTGTGAAGGAGTGCCTCAAGTTTCTTTGGGTTAATATTTGCCAGTTTGAAGGTAGCAACGATTTCCACATCTGCGAGTAGGTAGGTCGGGTCTTTTTTGGCGTTGGCAATTCGTTTTTTGACATCACCGACCGTGACACCAATTTTGTGAATCACCGATCGATGCTCCACAATAAAGGGGTCGTCGGATTGGCTTCTCAGCACATAGATATGCCCCGTTGTGATATCTTCTTCGGCTTCTGTTTGGGCAAACAGGGGCAGGGAACTAAAATCAGGGTTGGTGATGCGGCGACTGGTTTTGTCTTTATTTAATGCCCGTTGGAGCGATCGCAGCAATAGATTACTCTCTGTCCCATTGTCGTAAATGACTCGTAACCTGCGGTCGGGGCGACCATAATCGCTGATAAACGGTTCACCTAGATCGGCGACGATCAACTTTTGCCCATCCAGAATAAAGAAATCCCCCTGGTTGACAGTGGCATCATCCCGATATTTCAGGGTTTGTCGGACTCCAGTTTCTAAGTCCTGTTGCACTTTTTTAAAGAGGGGTTTGAACTGTTTAAAGTCCTGACAGGGGGTACGTTGGGCAATTTCTTCGGCAGCTTTGATTTCCTGACGCGATTTGCCTCCGGCAACGCTACGCGATCGCACATGGGTAAGCTGAGTAATGTCGTTCTCTGGTGTTGCCTCGACCCCCAGGGAGGCTAACAGGGCTTCATCCTCCAAGTCTACCTCTGGGGACAGGCAAGGATCGGCATCAGCAGCGAGGATACCCCTTGAGTCTAATGGGTTCAGGATTTCGCGGCATTCCTCCGAGTTCCGTAGGCGTTCTAAGCGCACGGCGTAGAGGCGCTCGAAAATATCGCGGTCTTCTCCATGCTGAGGAAGTCGCCCTTGTTCGGTGACAAAGCGCTCGATTTCCTCAAATCCAGCGATGATCCGTTCTTCCCTGGGGGTACGTTTAACTTTGGGTGGAGGGGCGGTATCTACCCCCAATTCAGCGAGTAGGTCTAAATCGGCATCGGTGGTATGCTTAACCATTGTTTTCCTCCTTCACTTTACGTTGCAGGAATGCCACCCCTTCTGCCATGCGTTTTTCCCAGGGGTCAGTTGCCGTGAGGGAGGGTAAGCGTCCCCGTTCCTGCTTGAATCGCTTTGCTCGTTTGGCGAGTTCTCTGGCTTCATCAACCGACAGGCTGACCCGCTTGGCAGCAATCACTGCTGCGACTTGCTTGAGCCGTTCTTCGCTCATGGACTTAGCTAGAATGGCGTAGGCTTCCCCAAAAGGATTAATGCGGTCGATCAAATCCATATCCAGTTCCGTGACCGAGAGGGCGAACTGCCTGATTCCATCGATGAGGGCGGTGTTTTTCGTCCCTTCGCCGTCACTGGAATTTACCTTATACGTCCCACCCTTTTCATTTAGGGTTTGCTTGGCTTGTTGGACGAGGTTGAGAGCCGCGATCGCGTGTTGACGAATTGTCTCTTGATCTTCCTGCTCAAATTCTGGAAACTTCTCTTTGATAATTTTGCCCATCCGCACCTGGGTCAGTTCTTCTGGCACCAGTTCTTCGTCAAACAGACCCCGCTCGATGGTAGGCTTGTTTTGGACAAAAGCTGTCACCAGTTCGGTTAAGTCCTCCCGACAAACCCGTTGGGCTTCCTGGCTTTTGGGTTCAGCGAGTCCTTTAATTTCCAGTTGAATTTGTCCCGTTTCTGCATTGACTCCCACATTACACCCCTGAGGGTCATACCCTCCTTCCCCGTAGTCAAAGCCAGGGGTGGGTTGATTGTTGGGGTTTTTCGGTTTGAACTCGAAGCGGGGAGCAAGCACCTGTTCCATCAAGAGGCTGGCAGCAATGGCTTTGAGGGTGTCGTTCACTGCCTCAGTCACAGCAGTTTCGCTGGCATCCGGTTCAGCGATGAGGTTGGTAAACCGCGCCCGAATCTTACCAGGGGCATCGCGGGTGGCGCGACCGATGATTTGGACAATCTCGGTGAGGCTGGAACGATAACCGATGGTGAGGGCGTGTTCGCACCATATCCAGTCAAAGCCTTCTTTTGCCATACCCAGGGCGATAATGATATCCACGCGATCGCGCTTATTTTTCTGGCTGGGGTCTTTCAGACTAGCCGTGACCTTATCTCGCTTGCTGGAGTCGTCGTCTACGAGGTCGGCAATCTTCAAGAGTTTACCAGCGGCGGTTTGTACCAGTTGAAACCCGGTTGCGGGGTCAGTTCCTTGCCATTCCCCCAATTCCTCAATGATGTGTTCGACTTCGCGGATTTTATCTTTGGTACTTTCGCGGGAGTTGACATTGGGGATGTGGATAATGGTTTTCTCCTGGGGATTGAGTACCGCCATGATTGCGTCGGTGTAGCTCCCGGCATAGAAGTAGTAGCCAATATCAAGCTGTTTCAGGTATTGATAGCCGTTGAGTTGTTCGTAATAGGTGTAGGTGACGGTATCAAATCTCGCCTCGTCCTCAGGATGTAGCACTGCCTCTGCATCCCCGCGAAAATAAGAACCCGTCATCGCCACAATGTGGGTTTTGTCGCGGGTCATCAGTTGACGTATAATATCGCCTAGTTTGTTGTCAGGATTGGCGGAAATGTGGTGAAACTCATCGACTGCAATTAAGCGGTTATCCAGGGCTTCCACGCCGAATTTATCCACGGCAAAGCGAAAGGTGGCATGGGTACAGACCAGCACTTTGGCATCACTATCAAGGAATTTCTGAACTGCATCGACCTTCCCGCCATCGGTTCCAGGTGCGTCGCAGAGGTTCCACTTGGGTTCAACTTGCCAATCTGCCCAGAAGCCAAACTGACTCAGGGGTTCATTGTGAAAACTTGCCCCGATGGACTTTTCAGGGACAACGATCATCGCCTGTTGTAATCCCTGGTTTTCCAGCTTATCCAGGGCGATGAACATCAAGGCGCGACTTTTACCAGAAGCAGGGGGGGATTTAATCAACAGGTATTGTTCTCCCCGCTTTTGGTAAGCTCGTTCCTGCATCGGGCGCATCCCTAGCTCATTGACGCGAGTGGAAGTGCCAGCTTGGGTGTAGGTGACGGAAACGGCGGGAATTGCGATCGCGTTGTTCATCGGTTTTCTACTGGAGTTGGTTTAACAGTTCTGTGGGGGAATAAACAGGGAGGGGACTGTTGAGAAAATCCTGGCGATCGCGGGTTACAATGCCGTCAAGTTGAGATAAAGTCGCGCAGGCGAGTTGAATGCCATCTTCAAAGTCAATGAGGTCAAAGTTAAGGGCTGTTTCGATAGTCTGACGGTCAACAGAACAGAGTCTTAGACCGCTTAAAAGTTGCTTGATTGCTTCGAGGGCAACTGCACGACCTTCTATTTTGCGGATGATGTAGAAAATATTGGTGATGGTAGTAGCTGCAATGTAGCCCTCTAAATTACCTTGTTCAATCTTTTGGAAAAGCCTCACTGCCTGTTCCACAAAGGGTTCTCGTTCCAAAATTAGATCGATGACAACATTGGTATCAATGAGAATTTTCACAAGAAAGGTTACTGATATTTTTGAACTAAATAATCGGTGTACTCTGCTTGCAGTTCTTTATCGCTGGGGGTTTTTCTAGAACGTTTAGCGATACCTCGAAGTTTGGTGAGAGTACCGGGGGGAATAGTTGCGGTTTTTGAAGCCGTGCGTTGTTCGTCCATGCTTGCTGTCAGTTTATCAATCAGGATTGCTTTGTCAGCATCAGGGAGGGCAGTGGCTTCGGCAATGAGTTGGTCTAGGGTCAGCATTGGCTAGTTTAACGCGAAGAAACTGGTTTAATTTTATCATTTGCCCTGATTGAGATTGGGCTTGACTTGCTGTTGGAGGCGCGTAGGTCTAGCCTGCTGAATGCATTGCGCTTTTTGGACTAAATTAAAAACAGGACTACCCAATTCGCCCCTTCCTCCTCCATGATTGCTACCCCAGACAATTATCGCCTCTCTCCTGACGAATACCTCCAACTCGAAGCCACCAGCGACACCAAACACGAATATCGCAATGGTGAAGCCTACGCTATGGCGGGGACAACCGACAGCCATAATACGATTGCTGGAAACCTCTACACCCTGCTGCGTAGCCACCTGCGGGGGTCAGACTGTCGCGTATATTTTGCCGATGTCAAAGCCAGACTTGAAGACTGCAACTGTTACTACTATCCTGATTTGATGGTGACTTGTGACCCCCGCGACGCAGAAACCACTACCTATAAGCGTTATCCCAAACTAATCATTGAAGTCCTCTCTGACTCTACCGAAGCCTTTGACCGAGGGGATAAATTCATCGACTATCAAACCCTCGACAGTCTGCAAGAATATGTCTTGATTAGTACCAGACAGCAACGGGTAGACTGTTACCGTCGCACTGAGGAAGGGCTGTGGTTATTTCAATTCTATGCCCCCAGTCAAAACACCTTTCACCTTACTAGCCTTGAGTTTGAAGCGGACTTTACATCCTTGTATGAGGATATTGCGTTCTGATTTCCCTCACCCTAAATCCCTCTCCCAAAACAGGAGAGGGACTTTGAAACAGATTCTCTTTCTTGTGGGGGACGAGGGCGAATACTACGTTTAGGAAGATTTCGGTGCTGTCATCTTCGTATAAAGTTCAAACAGCTTCTCTAAGCGTTCGGTATCGTTTTTGAAGCGACGACCGATGTAGATGCGCTCTAACACCTCATCATTGCGATCGTGGGCTTCTCGCACTAGGGGAAACTCTTTGTCCATGCGTTCTGGGTCGTACATATCGGCAATGGTGGCAGGGAAATACTGTTCTCGCGCTAGGAGGATGTCTTCGGCGCAACGGGTGAGGTCGGTTTTGTTTTTTTCGGTGAGGGTGGGGACGGGGAAGGTATTCCAACCGAGGGTGTTGGAGTAGGAGAAATCGGTTCTCATGCGGACGCAAACTGTGCCAATCCAGACCCAGTGGAGGCGCGAGGAAATCAAAGATAAACTCCATAAGGGTTGATCATAAATAGCATAATTTCTATCTGTAATAATTGAGTCATTTCCTATAATTCCTGTAGGCAAAAAACACCTTCTTTCTGAACTAACTCTGGGAATGATAACCGCAATCTTATTAGGAATGTTCATTTCTCTAAATTGATGAGGTCTTTGGGTCATCAATACCATTCCTGGATCGATACTAGAATTTCTAAAGTTTTTTACTTTCTGAATTCTTTCCTGTATCTGAATATTCTCATTCGCTTCGTCTATATCTTCATCAAATAGCCATAAACAAAATCTAGTTTTACCTTGTATGTATTCGCTTGAGCCTATTGCTTTTTTTATCCATTTTTGTTTCTGTGATGGTGTTAGATCGAGCAAATTTACATCATCTGGACTTAAAAGCAATCCTCCCTTATCTTTTGGAACATTACCTAGAGTCATTTTTGGTAAATCCGAGATTGACTTATTAGATGGTTTTATGACAATACTTTTTCCAGCTATAAGGTAAGGAGATATGTTGCTTACTTGACGTACATTCGACCCCTCATAAATCTTTTTTGCTTTTTGTTTTCCTATACTGCAAAATCCTATAATTACACAAGTTACACCAGCTTTATTAGCTGCCAAATTTGACCAGGCAAAAGAGTGAACAGCAAAAAAAATATCAATTTGATCAATAATCATATCCCAAAAACGCGGAACATGTTGACCTTGAACTATTGAGTTTGTTGATACAAAAGCAACAGCAGTTTTATCACTCGATAGATATTGAAATGCTTTGAAAAAGAATCCACATATGTAATCAAGAGACTTCCAGCTCTTAGTTAGTTTGGAAAATATGAATTTAATGTCTGATTTCTGAGATTTAGATTGTTTTTTGTCACCGACATACGGCGGATTCCCACAAATATAGGTTTCTCCCCCCTCATTCTCAAAATCAATCTCCGCTTCCTCCTCTGTTTCCCCCCACAAATCCAAATCTTCCCGTTGCACCCTCACCCCTTTATCCGTCGGTGGACACAAACTCAACCAATCCAACCGCAACGCATTCCCACAGGTAATCCAGTTCTCCGCCTTCAACGGCAAAAACTCCGCCAACGCCAACCGTTGACCCCGATACAACACATCACACTGATACTCGGCAATAATCAACGCCAACCGCGCAATCTCACAGGAAAAATGTCGAATCTCAATCCCCCTAAAATTCGTCAAGGGAATCTCCGAAGCACGATTCGCCTCCCCCCGGCGCTGGTTAATCTCCGCCTCAATTGCCCGCATTTCCTTATAGGCAATCACCAAAAAATTACCCGACCCACAAGCCGGGTCAAACACCCGAATTCGTGCCAGCCGTTTCCGCAAATTCAGCAGCTTTCGGGCATTATCCCCCGCTTCTTCTAATTGCTTTCGTAAATCATCCAAAAACAACGGATTCAGCACCTTGAGGATATTCGGCACACTGGTATAGTGCATCCCCAACGCCCCCCGTTCATCCTCATCCGCTACCGCCTGAATCATCGACCCGAAAATATCCGGGTTGATCTTCGTCCAGTCGAGATTGCCTACATGGAGCAGATAAGAGCGAGCAATCCGGCTAAAGCGTGGCACTTCCACACCACCAGAAAACAGCCCCCCATTGGCATAGGGAAAGTCATCCGCCCAGTTGCGGATTCCTGCCTTTTCCCGTTGCTTCAGGGGGGTAGCCATTGCCCGAAATAGCTCCTCTAGAACCTCATGGGTATTCGAGGAATCCCCCGCACTCATCTGCGCGATGGTATCGGTGAATAGGTTATTACGGTAAAAAATATTCGTATCTTCGGCAAAAAAGCAGAAGATCAGCCGAGCCATAAAATGGTTGAGTGCCTCCCGACGCTCTGCGGTATCCCAGTCGGGGTTCTCATTGAGCAGTTCCACATAGAGTTTATTGAGTCGCCCTGTCGCCTTAATATCAAAGGCATTTTCCCGAATTTGCTTAACCGTCGTAATCCCAGCCAACGGTAAAAAGAAACCAAAATGGTTATGAAACTCAGGATAGTCACAGACAACGGTTTCTCCATTAACCAGGTTTTCTGCCTCTAGGCTTTTGCCATCTGTCGCCAGGATAAACTTTGCCTTTTGTTTAGCAGTCGCTGGACTCTCCCGCAAAGCCGTGAGGGTTGCTGTTACTTCCCCTTCTGGGCAAACTTTAATGTGGATATTGTTGCGCTGGAGAACCCCACCAAGGTCAGACTGATTGGTACTGTTGCGCTTACTCTTGAGCCGTTTAATCGTCGTTGACTTATTCCCAAACGCTTCAAGAAAGGCAAAGGGAAACTCCTCTGGGTCAAAGGGAGCTTCAGCTAGTTGGGAAACGGCTTCTTCGATTTCGACTGCATTCATGCTCTAACGCTCAATCACTCAGGAGTTCAATTCTCGCGGATTGGGATGCAAACGACCATCATCGCCACCGATCTACAACTCTTCCATTGAGTATTTTACTCCGACGGTATCGGCTTTTGATCGGGCAACCAACGCCCCCACAACTTTCACTGAAGTTTTGCGTCAATGATTTAAATGACAAATAATGTGGCAATCGACACCAGCTAAATGGAGAATACCGGATTTGAACCGGTGACCTCTGCGGTGCGATCGCAGCGCTCTACCAACTGAGCTAATTCCCCAATCTGTCTTGATTGATTGTACCACTTATGGGGATTGGTCATTTGTCATTTGTCCTCATCGCTAACCCACAACTTGAGCGTAGACTTCCTGCACGCGCTCAAGTTCAAGCTGATGCAGATAATCAACCGTCCAGTCAGCTTGACGCTGAAGCATGTGGAAAGGATAGGTATTAGCAACGCCAACGACTTCCATCCCAGCTCGTTTTGCCGCTTCAATACCAGCCGGTGTATCCTCTATGGCAAGACAATCCGAGGATTTGGCATTAAGTTCTGGAAACTGCTGATTGAGGTGTTCCACAGCTAACAGATAGCCATCCGGTTCAGGTTTACTCACTGTAATGTCATCACCTGCCACAATAACCGGAAAATATGGCAACAGTTTAGCCCGATCCAAGACTAACTCAACTTCCGATCGCAACGCCCCACTCACCACCCCCATGGGTAACTGAGCCACGCGGATTTTGTAAATTAAATCTTCGACTCCCGGATATATGGGTAATTTAGATAGAGTTTCCAGTTGACGGCGGTAGGCGTCGGCTTTTCGGGAGATCAAACGGGTTAAGTAGTCATCATCAACCATCCGACCTCGCTTTTCCAATAATACTTTTAGACAGGCGCGATCGCTACGTCCCAAACAATCCTCCCAGTAATCCTCAGCTGAGGGACGCAGATTCTCGCCCAGCAGAATTTCTTCGATGAGTTGCTGGTGAATCGACTCATCGTTAATAATCACGCCGTTGAAATCAAACAGAACTGCCTTTAAACTCATAAGCTGTTCAGTATTTAGATTGGGATACTTAAATTCCGCAAAGGGAACGGGAAACAGGGAATATCCCATTTAAATGCACATTAGCTGACCCTATGCGTCACTATGCTGGAGATGGAATAGTTCCTAATTTTGCGGAAAAACGCGGAAATTAGTTTGTCAGAGTAATCTTGACTGGGTGAACTACTACACCCTCTATCCCATTGCCAAAAGCATCTGGGACTACGCAAGCGAATGATGTTGTAACTGCCGTTGATGTCGGCGTTGAATTTGATGCCGATTTTTGATTTGTACAACCCACGCTTAACACGACGACCGCTAAATTTTACGGCTAATGCCTCTGGGCTTCCGTGAACAGGAATAAAATCTCCATCCAGGAAACTAGCAACCGACGTATAAGATTCTTCGGTGATGATGACTTTTATACCAACCCGTTCAGCTTTATAGGTCAACATCTCGATAAATCTTGCATGGGGAACACTAGTAAAATTCTGATTATTAGCCTTACCGATACGGATTCCCTGCTTCCAGTTCTCGTTTTTGCCAATCACAAGAGTTGATATATTTTTCTCAACCAACTGGTTGATAATAAACCGACTGGATTTATGGAGATAGTCGTCAATCTTGAATCCTCGCTTGGTTGATAAACGCTGAATTCTATTTGACGTTTTTCTGTTTCCTTTGAGTTGAGATTGCCCTTCGGCTTTTTTCTTGTTGTAGTAATTGTTAACCGCCTTAACCGGTCTGCCGTTAATCAGGAAAGGGTTGAATCCTTTTTGATTTGAAGTTACAGCCGCTAAGTTGTTCAGTCCAATATCTACACCGGCTACCGCTTCACCGCTAACCAATTGCTGAATGGGTTGCTCATAAATCACCTCAACCACGTAGTAATTCAGGCGGGGAACAATTCTTACTTCATTGATATCCTGCTTGTTGCTAGATATCATAAGGTTTGTTCCCGATGGCTTAATCCATCCTTTTTTCAACTCTTTCGAGCTAATAGCCTGGATGGTGTAAACCAGCAGATTACGCCCCTTCTCTTTATCTTTATACTTGGGAAGCTTGGGCTTGCCCAAGAATAAGACAGGGTTTTTCTTGTATGCCTTATTAGCTTCTTTCCATGCTTTCCAGTTCCTGTCCAAGCACCGCAGGACTTGTTGAGAGACTTTGCGAGGTAAGGCACAATAAGACTCCTCTAGTCGCATCCGAGATGCCATCTCGTTGTAGGAGAGGATTTGGTTGGTTTTAAAGAAGTGTTGACGAATTTCGTAATTGGCTCGGTTGTAAAGATTTTTAGACTTGAATGCCAAATCATCAATATCTTTCCATTCTCGACTTCCTTTACGAACTACGTGCTTCTCAACAAGTCTCATTCTCTTCCTATGATTGCAGCTCGTTAATGACTTTTTCCGTCTTACGCTAACTGACGCCTTGTGATGAGAGCGTAATCCGATAATTTCATGCGGTAATCTTATCGACTTATGTATATATTACCGCAGATTACCGCAATTTTCCGTATTCTTAATAAATGAAAACAATACCTTGGGAACTGAAGTCGTCTATTGTACGGCGTTGAGTCCGTTGGTACACTTGTCCTTTTACCGGGAGAGGTTTCATTCCCTGGGTAACCTGATTCAGCCACCACACGTCTTGAGTTTGCACCGCTTCAAAGCCGGCTGAACCCATCCAGGCGTCTACGCTATCGGTGGCGTAAGCTTTAATATAGGGTTCTTCAAACACCTCCGTTAACCAGTTTACTTGACGCAAGGTCTGCTGATTGCCATCGAGAATCAGAACTTGTCCGCCTCCCTTGAGGAGTCGGAAGCTTTCCCGCAAAATCGACTTTGCCACGGCTGGGGGGGTTTCGTGGAATAATAGGGAGGCGGTTACCAGGTCAAAAGACGCCTCTGGCAAACCTGTCTCTTCCGCTTTGCCATGACGCCATTGAATCTCTACCCCGGCGGCTTTGGCTTTGCGTTCTGCCATGACTAACATATAAGGCGATAAATCTAAACCGATTACCTTAGCTTGGGGAAACGCCTGTTTTAACAGTAGGGTGGTTGAACCCGTACCGCAGCCTAAATCCAGAATCCGTCGAGGTGTTCCCTGGATGCGATCGATTAACCCCTGGCGTACCCAGGTTTCATTGGGAAGTAAAGCGTATTGAGTTATCGGATCGTAAGTCGTTGCTGCACCACCATTCAGGTAACCCCCTTCAATACCGTGGAAGTTCTGACTCTTGTAGTAATCAGGGTAAACTAAATCAGGGGTTGAGACGCGATCGCTCTGTTGTTCCCAGTCAATGCTCTCATAAAGCTGGCGCAGTTGCTCCTCGTCGATCAATACGCCAACGATGGGTTGTAAGAATCGCTCCCAAAGCGTGTCTTGGCGGCTTACCATAAGTTTAATCTCTAATGCTACTTGTTTAACTTATTGTAATAATTTTGGCGCTTCTGAGCAGAACCTCCCGATTTGGGTATGTCTTAGACCACCAATTCAGTCCTTGGTCTTGACAAAAACAACGTTTTGTGAATATTAATATCCCCACTAGAGGAAGAGCGAGTAAGTACCTGGACATAAACTTTGTTCACCGAGTTAAGAATTGTAAAACCCCTCAATCTCTTACTGTTCCCTGTGAAGAGTTCCCCCATCTCAACCGTCAAGTTTAATTTTGTCCGACTACTTATGAATAATGATACTAACTAATAATTGCAGATTGGCAGTTTTTCTCCGGAAAAAGAATGGTTTTCTGTCACCATGTTGGTGATTTAAATCACTTGATTAAGTTGATCGATTTCATCAAATTCCTATTACATGGCTCACCCTCAGAGCGGATTAGAATCAAAACTCTAGATGATTTAACTCTCTATAAAGAGTGGAATATATCGGTAAAGTTATAAGTGGGAATCAAGAAAAGGTTTATCTCTCAACCTTCAGGTTCTCCATCTATTTAATTCCTCGAAATCAGGACACCAGCCGATAATGATTACCTTTTCCCTCGAACCCAATTCTGTGTCTGCATCTAAGCCCTGGAAGCTGCAAATCTGGCTCTCGCCTAAATCCCAGGCGATTTACTACCTGAATGACCCCCAACAAGCACAGTCAATACTCGAATTTATTCTTGCCAAAAACAATTCTCAAATCAAAGAACAAGGGGAGTTATCCTTTGCTGGCTTAATTCCCCGTTCATTAGCATCTCATCAGCCTTTACAAGCTAACGCTTGTGTTTGTTAAAGTCTTTTGAGAAATCCCAATGACCCGTCAACAGTCAACCATCAATCGTCAAGCCTAACCCAAATCATCATCTCCAACAGATAGGCATTCGCATCAGTTGCAATAATTCGCAGTGAAAGGTGAGAAACTTGAGAGAATTTGGCTAAATGCCAGAGTAGAGAAAGAGTATAGGCTTCTTCGCCAGAGGTACAGCCAGCACTCCAGCAGACAAATTACTTGTCACCTCGTTCTTGGGCAAGCTGGATGAGTTGGGGCAATAGTTCTTGATGCAAATGCTTGAAAATTTGCCTGTCGCGATAAAATCGGGAAATCGTAATTCGACAGTAGCGCTCCAATATTATCGATTCTTCGGGATAAGTATTCAGATAAGATTTATAGGCATCAATATCGGATAATTGAAGTTCAATGAGACGCCGTTGGATACGTTTACAGGTTTGCTTTCGCAACTTACGAAACCCTGCCCAACGTAGGTTTAATTGAGGTAAAGCCCACTGCAAGAAGCGAACGCATTCAGTATCTTTCATCGCTATAACTATCCAGAATGTCACATTTGATCCCATTTGTAGGTTGGGTTGAACAGAGTGAAACCCAACAGAGTAACCATAGGGGAGCAATGTTCCAGAGGTGCCATGGCACGTCTTGGAACAGGGGAAACGATAGAAACCAGCATCTTCGCTCCCCTTACTGCCATTTTCTGCTTCCAAATTACTTCTACTTTATCGGTGAAGTATCATCTGTGAGCAAAAAGTAGATAGCACCGACAGCCGCGACAAGCCCCAAGATGGGGTATTGTGTCGAAAGTGTTAGAACCAGTACCAACATTTCCAGAAGGGTTTTGAATCTGTCAAGGTTGTTCATTCTTATCCTCTGAGACTTTAATATTAGCGTCTAAGACAAACTCAAAGCTTAAACACAGTAGCTAATTATGTAAACGCAAAGGCTAAGATACTGTATAATATCCTCAGTAGAGTTGTGGTTCCTTAGAGGAATACCATGACGAGACTAGCTCACGAAAAGCCAGATTAGTAGCTATAGCCCTATCTCATTGAGGAAGAACTATGTCTGTAAAATGGCGTTTGAATGTGCTGATGGCTGAGCGATACCTAAAAAATAAAGACTTGACGGAAGCAACGGGAATGCATCCCGTCACTATCTCTAAATTGAAGAATTCTCAGGAGATGCCAGAACGATTAGAACGGGCAACCCTGGAAAAGCTCTGTGCTGCTCTTAACTGTCAACCCGGAGACTTAATGTTATGGGAACCTGACTTGGAAACAGTAGAAACGTCTGACTCGACTCATCAGCAGAGTCAGAACAAACATCAAGGAGTGTCACCCAACCACTCTGCTATAGACTTGCTAGATGAATTGCCTGGTCAAAGACTATTTAAAACACCGGGAGAAGCTGATCAGTATCTCCAGGATGAACGTGGTTCGTAGGAAAACTGATACTGCCAGCATCTAGCTTTGTCTATGTAGATACTCAAATTTAACTCACGTTGCAGAAGATAGACATGAGAATTCATCGCCTTGAACTGAAAAATTTCCGAAACTTTGAACATACTATATTTGATTTTCCAGAACGATTTACAGTGCTGGTAGGAGATAATGGTACAGGTAAAACTGCTATTTTAGATGGATTAGCAGTTGGCGTGGGCGCCCTGTTTCTCAACTTTAATAATGTAGACTCCCGTCACATTCGTGATGATGAGGTGCGTCGTGTGGAATATGAAAAGAGACAGATTCCAACAGTTGAACCCCAATATCCCGTGTCAGTGTCTTGTGATGGTATTATTGATGGACAGGAGATTACTTGGACGAGAAAACTTAACAAAGCAGGAGGACGCACCACTCGTAAGCAAGCTACTAAAATCACAAACATTTCCGAACAACTTCAAGTCAAAGTCAGCCAAGGATCGGATCTGCTGCTACCGTTAGTCACTTACTATGGAACAGGGCGTCTGTGGTTGCAGAAAAACAAAAGATCTATTCAAACAGTCAAACCTAATTCACGGATGATCGGGTATCTGGATTGTTTAGATCCAGCATCAAACCAAAAACTAATGCTGCGGTGGTTCAAAACCATGGAAATCGTAGCTCTCCAGAGAAAGCAGTCTATTGAAGTTCTTGATGCCGTAAAAGAGGCGATTGCTAAATGTATAGAAAACTGGCAAAGTGTCACATACGATATTCTTGAGGACGAACTGTTGGCTAAATCTATGGATGGACGCACACTACCATTTCGGATGCTGAGCGATGGTGTACGTAATATGTTAGCCATGGTTGCCGATATTGCCTATCGCGCCGCAGTATTAAATCCTCAACTAGGACGTGACGCTGCTCAACAAACTCCTGGTGTTGTATTAATAGACGAAATCGATCTGCATTTGCATCCCAAGTGGCAGCGGGGGGTTGTTGATGATTTAAAGAAAACGTTTCCTAATATTCAATTTGTGGCGACAACCCATTCACCTTTTATTATCCAATCTCTACGTGAAGGAGAACTGATTAATCTAGATAAACCAGCAGAAATTGAAGAATATGAAAATAAAAGCATTGAAGACATCACCGAGTATGTAATGGGGGTAGATATTCCCCAAAGAAGTGAGCGTTACCAGAAGATGATGGAAGCGGCTGAAGAATATTATCGAGTTTTACAAGAAGCTCAAGAAGCAAACCCCGAAAAAATTGAGCAACTCAAAACCAAGCTCGACAAACTAATAGAGCCATTTAGCGATGATGTGGCTTATCATGCGTTTCTGAGAATGGAGCGTAAAGCTGCGGGATTGGGAGGAGAAAAGAAATGAGACCTGTTGAACGGGGAGATCTACCTATCGACCCAAATACAGGTATTCCCATAGTTTTCACACAGTATAGTCAAGCCAAATCTCACCTGATTGATAGAGTAGGAGAATACTGTTCTTACTGCGAAAGATCGATTAATCATCTACTGCATGTTGAGCATATCCAACCGAAAGCTGCACGACCTGATCTTGAACGGCGATGGGATAACTTTTTACTGTCCTGTGTTAATTGCAATGCCGCTAAAGGTCATGAAGAACTAATTTTGAGGGGAGCATCCCGTTTTGGAAACACCATTCCCAAAAGCAACGATATTTCAAGTGTTTCAGCCCCCTAAAAAGAGCTAACGCGCCAAATTGGGATGCTCCCATTTTGAGTGATTATTACTGGTCTGACAGGGATAATACAGCCCGTGCATTTGAATATCTTGAAAATGGCAATGTCTGTGTGAATCCTAGCCTAAATGAGTCTGAGCAGAAACAAGCCCAAAGAACACTTGAATTAATAGGTTTAGGTAGATTTCCCGGTCATCCTAAATTTTCCCCAAGAGATAATCGCTGGTCTCAGCGTCTGGATACTTGGGGCATAGCAAAAAGAAAACTTAAGCAACTTCAAGAGAATGATACGCCAGATAAGCGTGATGATATTGTGGAGTTGGCTCAAGCTAAAGGATTTTGGTCGCTATGGATGACTGTTTTTCGGGAAGACACTGACATGCTAAAACGCTTTATCAATGCTTTTCTGGGAACTTGTCAAACCTGTTTTAATGACCAGTTTCAGCCAATCCCTCGCCCAGGTGGGGCGCTGTGAATCCATCCGTGTCAACTATCTCCTTGCCAAGCCACGTTTGTAGGGGCGGGTTTAGTCACATCGGGGTCAACAAATTAACTGATAGCAGTAAAACCCGCCCCTACAGTCTCTGACTTAAAGCTATATTGTACTAGCTAGACCCCAATTACCCGATACAATTATCCCTGTGCCATTTGTACAAGGGTTCCATGTCTACTCTATCCTCTGCCCCCTTTTCCCCCGAAGAAATCGCCGCTGAAGGTATCAAGCCGGACGAATATGCGGAAATCTTTAAACGCCTAGGGCGTCATCCCAATAAAGCTGAACTGGGGATGTTCGGCGTCATGTGGTCCGAACATTGCTGCTATAAGAACTCCCGCCCTCTCCTAAAACAATTCCCCACCACCGGGAAACGTATCCTCGTGGGTCCTGGGGAAAATGCTGGTGTAGTAGACTTGGGCGATGGACTCCAACTCGCATTTAAAATTGAATCCCATAACCACCCCTCCGCTGTGGAACCTTACCAAGGTGCAGCTACAGGCGTTGGCGGCATTCTGCGAGATATCTTTACCATGGGGGCGCGTCCCATTGCGGTTTTGAATTCCCTGCGCTTCGGTTCCCTAGATAATCCCCGCACCCGACGATTATTTACGGGTGTCGTGGCGGGTATTTCTGGGTATGGCAACTCCGTCGGTGTCCCCACTGTTGGCGGTGAAGTTTACTTTGACCCCGCTTATACCGGGAATCCCTTAGTAAATGTGATGGCGCTGGGATTGATGGAAACCCCAGAAATTGTTAAGTCTGGAGCGTCAGGAATTGGTAATCCCGTGCTATATGTGGGTTCCACCACAGGGCGAGATGGCATGGGGGGTGCCAGTTTTGCGAGTGCAGAACTCACTGATAAATCCATGGATGACCGCCCAGCGGTGCAGGTGGGTGACCCCTTCTTAGAAAAATGCCTGATTGAAGCCTGTCTAGAAGCCTTTAAAACAGGGGCGGTAGTCGCCGCACAGGATATGGGGGCGGCGGGGATTACCTGTTCCACCTCCGAAATGGCGGCTAAAGGGGGTGTGGGGATTGAATTGGATTTAGATTTAATCCCAGTCCGCGAAACGGGGATGGTTCCCTATGAATATTTACTCTCGGAATCCCAGGAACGGATGCTATTTGTGGCACATAAGGGACGAGAACAGGAGTTAATTGATATTTTCCACCGTTGGGAACTTCAGGCGGTTGTCGCGGGTACG
Source organism: Coleofasciculus sp. G2-EDA-02 (assembly GCF_040226375.1). Lineage (NCBI taxonomy): Bacteria > Bacillati > Cyanobacteriota > Cyanophyceae > Coleofasciculales > Coleofasciculaceae > Coleofasciculus > Coleofasciculus sp. G2-EDA-02. Next base: position 34,987 of record NZ_JAVKEW010000108.1, read on the forward strand.
GTGATTGCAGAACCGATTGTGCGGATTCTGTTTCAGGGTGAAGTTGCGGCGGAAATCCCAGCCACGGCGTTATCAGATAATACGCCGATTTATTATCGAGATGTTTTGACCGAAGCGCCAGACTATGCAAAAGAGGCTTGGCAATGGACTGTTGATACATTACCCAGTTGTACCAGTACGGGAATAGAAATTTCCGGTGAGGCTAAATCCTGGAGTGATATTCTCCTGCAACTCCTGGATACACCAACCATCGCCTCAAAACGCTGGGTCTATCGTCAGTATGACCATCAGGTGCAAAATAACACAGTGATGCTTCCCGGTGGTGCAGATGCGGCAATCATCCGATTACGTCCCCCTGAATCGGGGCGACATTCCCAATCCGGTGTCGCGGCTACGGTAGATTGCAATTCTCGCTATGTTTATCTTGACCCTTATGAAGGGGCAAAGGCGGTGGTTGCAGAAGCGGCACGAAATTTAAGCTGTGTGGGAGCAGAACCTATCGCCGTCACCGATAATCTGAATTTTGGTTCACCAGAAAAGCCGATAGGATACTGGCAACTGGCATCGGCTTGTCAGGGTATCGCCGAGGCTTGTACAGAATTAGCGACGCCCGTAACGGGGGGAAATGTCTCTCTGTATAACGAAACCTTGGATAGCCAGGGAACTCCCCAACCGATTTATCCTACGCCGGTGATTGGTATGGTGGGGATGATTCCGGATTTGAGTCAGATTTGTTCTCAAGGATGGCAGCGTGAAGGCGATTTAATTTATTTATTGGGATTACCGTTAACTGTAACTACGCCTAATCTCAGCTTAGGGGGTTCAGAATACTTGAGTGCGATTCATGGAGTTGTGGCGGGGAAACCCCCCATCGTGGATTTTGAGTTAGAACGTCGGGTGCAAGCCGCTTGTCGTCAGGGGATTCGGGGGACTTTCCTGCGTTCGGCACATGATTGTGCTGAGGGAGGATTGGCGGTGGCGCTGGCGGAATGTTGTATTTCTGGAGGATTGGGGGCAGAGATTGAATTAGGACTAGCTGAGGCGTCTCTAGAACGGCGTTGGGATGAGATTCTATTTGGAGAAAGTGCCAGTCGGATTCTGGTGTCGGTGAAGCCAGAAGCCCAAGCTGATTGGGAGGCTTACCTAAAGGACTATTTAGGGGAATCTGCCCAGGGTTGGCAACGGTTGGGGACGGTTAAATCTCTCTCTCAAGGATTAAAAATTTCTATCCCCAACCATCCTCCCTTAATCAACGCTACGATCGCAGATATGAGCGATCGCTTCTTTGATGCCCTAGAACGTCGATTGTAGCCGTGTTAAGCCCTTCGCCGTTGACCAATGACCAATGACAAACTAATAAGGGATGCCTTCGGGAAACATTACGGCAATCCGTTTTTCTCGCATCTTGGCTTCGGAGATGCAAATTTCCTCAATCTGGTTAACGACATCTTCTTCAATCCCAAGATATTTGGCCATTTTGCGAACTTTTGCCTGTTCCTCTGCATGGTATTCTTTATCAGCTGAACAAGCCTGAATTGCCACATAAATAATCGTAAGAATTCAGGTCTGTGTTTAGCTCATCAATTAGCCTGGGTGTACGAGCCTTTCCAAAGTAACGTGGGAAAGGAAATTCAGTCACATCGGCGAGTGCGCCCAGGCTCTTTTCCCCAAATAGGTCTTGCCTGAGACAGTTTGATGGATGATGGGTCGGAATGGAGCCTGAGCTTGCCAGTGTTCAACCTAGTCGAGTTTAATTTGGAACACAGACAATTAACTGGGTTTCAAGGGACAGGTTCAGGCAATAATGATAGAGATTGATCCGACTCGGTTTGAGCTACCAAGGCGGCTTGAAAAAACTCGATCACCGACCGTCCTTGTCGCCGACAAGTCTGTACCACACTCAATAGGTCTGCCGTCTGTTGAAATCGCTCCCGCCAAGCGAGACCCACCACTGACCTTACGCTTAGTCACCGCCAAACGCAGAGAACGTTCCGCCAGGTTATTGTCCGGTGGCACTTCTGGGTGGTCGAGGAAGTACCACCATTGCTGGGCTTTATCCCGTAAAGAACGTAGTAACTTGCCCGACTCGTATCCGGCTGTACTTATCCACTGTTGTATGGTCAGTGCTACTCGTAGCTTAAAAGAGGCCGCCCAGGTAAAGAAAGAGCTAGAGTCTTGAGTTTGACGCCATTGTCGATGCTGGGCAAAGGCTTCCTCAATTAGTTCGATGAACGCTTGCCCTAAAGCTGGATTATTGCCATGGCTCAATTTCACAACTTTTTTGAAGTGACGTAAAAGATGGGCTAAACATTTCTGTTGTGCTTTGACCTCGTAGCCATTATAGGCACTGTAATCATCACTATTGATCACACCATCAAACCTAGACCCCAACTGTTGGATTAATTCGGCTCGTGAGCGGGTATCACCTGGATGAAACAAACAACACTCTTGTGTCGCACTCACCCACAACCATTCTTTGAGACCCAACACTGGCCAAGGAGATTCATCCACATGGACTAACGGTTGCTGTTTAATCCACTCCCGCAAACCGTCAACGCTTTCCTTCACCGCATCTGCCATCCGAGCATTTGTGGCATTAAGAGTTCCCACCCCTATCTCAATCTTGCCCAGTTCCCACAACAGTTCTTGCTGCTTTTCATAAGATAGATGCCCATAGTTGCCCAACCACACCAGTAATGCTTGCAATCTCACACTCAAGTCTTGTCCTGGCACAATTTCTTTTGACCAAGGCGCTGCTGTCAGCTGACCACAACAGGCACAACGGCAGGTTTGCCTTTGGTATTCGACTACTTCTATCGGATGTGCTACCAGTTGCGCGACCTGCTGCCGCTGCACTGATGCTGGGTTTTCCTCAAATTCTACACAGCCACAGCTAGTACATTTTTGAGGTTTGAGAATGGAGTATCTATCTACTCGCCCAAAACCTTTCCGGGTTTTACCCGGGTGACCTGGTTGTCCTCCTGGCTTTCGTTTCGGTTTGTCGCTCTTTGCGTCAGCACTGTTGTCCCCACTGCTGTTACTCTTGTCGCCAGCGCTCTTGTCCCTCGGCTTTCTGGGTTTTTCCGGTTTGAACAACAAGTCCGTTGAAGGGGGTTTTGAACTTGCTTGACTATCAAGTTTCTGGATAGCTTTGAGCCTTTCTATCTCTTGTTGCAATTTCTCAATTACAAGCTGTTGCTGCACCAGCAAACCAACGAGTTCTTCGGTGGGCAACTGTTTGAGTTGGTTTGGGTCAAGCTTTAAGTTCATGGCAACAGCACTCACATACCTTATATTAAAGCAGATTTTGTGTTACTAGAGCGCCATCGTTGCGATTTTCCTACTCAGGTAGTTCTCCCCGTGCCGGAGCAAAAGGGGCAAGCCGGGAGCCTCTGCCAAACTGCTGTACTCGACATCATAGCCAAAACCAGGCGAAGCCTTCCCCCTTCATCGGATTTCCACGACCCCTGAATCCTTACAAATAATCGCACGACGACCGCTTTTGTTTAAAGTAGGCGCCTGAGCGAGAACCTCAACTAATTCCTCATCTGCCGGGTAATTTTTTGCCAATTCATACTCGGTATCGGTATGATAACAGGCGGTACGACCAACAACCCAGTCTCTTTCTTCTAGTGCTAGGACGCCATCTCCTTTGGCACAGAGGAGAACCGCTTTGACAAAAGCATAATGGTTTTCAGCCGGTGGGATTGTTTTCATCCCATACAAGTTTTTATACTGCCACAGTAGACCGTCTCGCTCCCTGTCTGACATATTCAATTCTCCGTTTTTAGTCTTTGCACTCGATCCGTATAGTAATACGATTTTTCGATTAATGGACGGGTTTTATCGGGGACTACCACCGCTTAACGCCTCTATCTCAAGGATGAAAAATTTCTATCCCCAACCATCCTCCCCTGATCAACGCTGCGATCGCGGATATGAGCGATCGCTTTTTTAACGCCCTAGAACGTCGTTTGTAGTCCTCTTATACCATTCGCCGCTAACCAATGACCAATGATAATTGGGAGAAGACCCCTGTCAGTGTCAGAAAGTTAGTGGTGAACTTAGGCTTGAAGATAGAGCAACTAGAGCAACACCTATTCATAGGAACCGTAAAGCCAATTACCAGAAGCATTGACATCTTCACTGACATGAAAATCTTGGGATGCTTGGACATATTCATCGCGTGAAATATATCCATCAGCGTTGTTATCTAAATGGATAAAAGCTGTTTCAGCATCTTTTTCATTCAGACCAACGGCTAGACAAAATTGTTCATATTCGCTCTGGCTAATTTGACCATTATTATTAGCATCCAAAATGTCGAATATCATATTAGCTTTATTAGTATGAGCGTTTTGAAGTCGTGGTATTTTCCAGAAATTATTAATCGAATTCTCGGCTACCTTCAAGTATTCTTCTAAGCTAACTTTTCCATCACCATTAATATCAGCAGGTTGCCAAAAATTAGTCCAAATTGCTAAATATTTTGCTTGTAAATCTAAAACTTCTGATGAGTCTGATTGTTGATTACGTAGTTGAGCGAGATTGCTGGCACAAAGTTCTAGATCGGCTAGTTCTACAAATCCACTTCCATCTAAATCGTATACCTTAAAATTTTTAGTGTGTTTTTTTTGCAATAGTTGACTTAACATTTATGATCGTCCTCTAATTTATCGGTATTGAATTATACTGAACTCTTGCACCAATGTCAATAAGCCGGAAAAAGCTAGGTTTTTGGTGATGTGATCAACGAAATATCAAGGGTTGTAGAACTTTATTGAGAATGGTGCAAGATCTGAGATTATACCTAGCTGGAAGGTTAGGATTATCTAATTCAGTTTATGAGAGGTGGGTTTGATCTCGAACAAACTCGACATACTCACGCAGAGAAGCCTCGTTATCAATCTCAAGAACAACAAACTCCGGCAATTCATAGGGATGAAGCTCACAGAGGCGATGTTTCAAACGCTCTACTCCTTCTGTTGAGACTTTCATCATCAATGTGACTTCTGCGTCCAAACGAACTTCTCCTTTCCAAAAATACAGGCTCTGGATCGGATACAGGTTGACACAGGCTACAACGTGTTCTTCTACAAGTAAACGAGCAATCCGCTCTCCCTGTTCTGGCGGCAAGTTTGTTAGGGCAATTTTCATCATATTGTTCCTCCTTGGATTGAGATAAAATAGCTTCAGTCAAGTTTAGTCTTTAGACTCCCCACTGAAGGGGGATAAAATACTTTATTTCCTGTTCAAAGTGTCCTTTTTAGATGCCTTAATTCATCTCGCTTTACGCCAATACTCAAACATTCTTACTCAACCCGCTTACGACAAGACAAAATTAGTAGAATCCCATCGGAATGGAATTCTATATGGGAATAGCGAAATTTTGACCGAGCGAACAAGTCTTTTAATACCTCCTGCTTTCGATGATAAAACGACCATTCAAGAATATATTCAAGGTAAACACGATCAGGGTTTGTTTCAGATATTTGTCCCAAAATCACAACGCCATCTGGCAATAATTTTTCGTATATCCAGTTGAGTAATTCGACGACGTCGTTATCATCAAGGTAATGTAGAATATTCGCCCCTAAAATGGCTTTTTGTGGTTCAATCAATACTCGGCTATTCCCTTGATAGACTTGGAGTACGCTGTCTTGCACAAAAGAGACAGATAGCTGATTTCCTAATACCTCAAGCTGTTTCTTAACAATCGAAAAGCCCCGTGCATCCATATCGATACAGGTAACATTCATGGGCAATGTGTAATTGTCAGTGACAAACGCCAAAACATCTGGCGAAGTCCCTATTCCAAGGACAGTAATCGGTAGGGCGATATCTTTTTCCCATTCCTGAGCGAATTTGAATAGACAAGATGCCATCTCCTTGCCTCGTTTTCGGAGTAAATTCATAAAAGGAAGTCGAAGCACCCATTCATCAATCATCTGTCCAAGTGGACTATCACCATGAGGAATGCCCTCACAAATATAGTTAAGGAGTTCGTAATCTACCTGATAACCAAGTGGCTTTGTATAGGCTTTATCATTTGCATAACTCAGCATCAAATATGGAAAACTTTGCCGAAATATATAAGCTCCAATCCCGGCTGCTTGTCCGGGATTGGAGCTTATATGTTGTGTCAGCAAATGATGAAGGGCATTGCAGGCATTAGTAACTTGGTCTTGAAGTGTCTGATTAGGAAGCCCATTTTGGATAATCTGGGCAATGGACTCCATTTCTGCCTTAAATGCTGCAACCCCCGATATAATTTCTGGTGAAAGAGTGAAAGAAAGGTGCCCTGTACGTTGAACTCGTCTTGCTGATAGGGCGTTATTGGTTTTTAAGAATGACCCATCTATCCTTTCTCGGATGCGTTGTGCCATGAGGCTTGCTAATGAATGGTAAAAACGAGTGGCGAACCCGGGAACAGAAGCGCAGAAATTATCAATCATATCGCCTTCCGTTATGTCAATTTCTAATTCTGTGTTGGCGATGATAGATGAACTTGCTCCTGACTCTTCTAGGAAACTTAATTCCCCTAAAATCGAGCCAGGACCACAGCGAGCAATCGTTACTCCATTGATCTCAACCCGAGCAATTCCGGAACTGATTATAAACAGCCCTCGTTTAGCCTTCTCTCCTTGTGAAACCACCACATCATTTTTGGCATACCTCACACGACGAGATGCTTCTATAATGTACGCTTGATCATCAAGTGTGAAATATTTAAAGGGAATCATACCTTAACCTCCAAATTACTACTTTCCTGATCGGGAGCAAAATCATTTAATAACTGTGCATAGATGGATGGTTTTCGTTGTAAACGTTCTTGATCAACAATCGCAATGCTGGTAAACTTCCCCTTAATCCGTTCAGCCCAAGCAATACGTTGAATATCTTTGCCAGAAAGCATAAATATTTGTTGTTCATCCGTAAACATATTCATCATCATAATAATGGTTTTTGGACGTTTTGCAACAAACACCTGCTTAAAAATTAAGGGGAGATCGCCACTGTATAACTCAATAATCAAACAAGTGATATCTAAACGCAGATAAGCTTCCAGTTCTAATGCTAAATGTTGAGTAGTAATTCCGTGACGGGCGTGATAACCGGAAATGATGACATAGCTCGGCTTAGTGATATCAATTCCATAATGCTGGGTAATCCATGCACAACACAACACGACCGCAGGAGAAATGACCTCGAAGCGATAACTACGATAGGCTAATCCCAAGTAGGATAAGAGATCGTAAACTTCAGGATTCCCCTCAACAATTAGGGTAATATCATAATACCCCTGAATATGAAGCTGGCTTAACTTTTGGTTGATGCGATCAATATTGACTTGATACCTTTCCCAATCATACTCTAGTATATGAAGTTCTCCTTGCAGTTCGATATCTTTAATGAGTTCATACACAAAATCAAAGGTGAGAATTAGGGGAGCTTGAGCCATCAGTGCGATCGCCTCTTGAGTGAGCATAGCTCTGATCGGAGCAATCCCAATAATATGTATAGATTGTTGAGCTAGGGTATTCTGTCCGACAAAAAGCCCATACTCTTGATCGTGTTGATGAAGCACGCGGCGACGAATGTATTTATGCGGTAGTATGGCGAAAACATGACGATCTGACGATGAATTTTCAAGGGACATGTAGGGATCGAATACCGAAGCGTTTAGATCCTTGACCTCGATAATTTCCATCCGTCTATATCGTCGATAAAATTCCCGGATAATCTCGGTTGTAGCGGCGTTCGCTTCGTCTATAATAATCGGTTTTTTATTCCAAATTAAGATATGGAGAAACCGTTCTACAGTATCTTGAGAATAATCATGCGAACCGGAAAGTAAGGCATAGCCATCAGCTAATAAAAGCAACTGCCATTGCCTAGTGCCAAAAGGGATATTTATGGTGTCATAAATCGCTTTACTTGCTAGGAGATATTCGGGAACAAGTACTTCTTTTGCCAAATTACCATCTATCATGTCGGGATATGTATATGGACTTCACTTATTTGCAAACTGTCTCCACTCATTTAGGATTGATACAGCTAGAGGTTGATGTATCTTCCATAGAATCGTTTGTATTTCTGGGTTTGAGCAGGTAGCAGTTCCTCAATCGCGGTCTAGGTGAGCGAACTTTTGTGTCTCTAGTTGGGCAATGTCCTTCATCGAATTATGCAGCCACTCTTGAACAGACAATTCCCAACCCTGTGTAAACTCAGTGGTTAGCCAAGTATCCACAATTTCCTGAGCTACCTGGGGTGTGGTTACTAACCCTCCTAAAGTCAGAATGTTAGAGTTGTTGATAGAGCGGGACAGACGGGCAGCTTCAGCATTCTCACAAACCGCCGCATATATACCCGGGTGCTTGTTGGCGATAATCGCCATTCCCATACCACTAGCACAGAACAAAATACCCCGATTTACTTGGTGATTCGCTACCTGCTTGGCTACCAAAGAAGCCGTCTGATAATAAGGTGTTTCTGCATTGCGATCGCTGACACCTACATCCTCGATTTCCCACCCTTTGTCAAGTAGGTGGTTTTTCACCTCTTGTTTGAGGTCAAATCCATGATTATCAGAACCCAGGGCAATTTTCATAACACTATCTATATTTAATATTTTTAGTTTATTGTAATGCATTTAATTTGATCAGGCAATCTTGGTTACAGCTATTTGCTCACATTCCGCACTTCAAGTTTAAGCACAAAACACTACATCGCTAAAACCAGGAGTTATACAAAGTTTTACGAAAATTCAAGGGGTTTAGCTGTGTCGATCTTATTTGTACCGACAAAATACCCACCATAAATAGTATACCTGAACATCGCACAATCTCCTCACAATCGCCGTAAGCCTTGAAAATTCGTAGTTTTTTCTCAAAAAAAGGTAAAAAACGAGCAATCATGAAGTTTTGTTGAGAGCTGTGCCTGATTGAAAAATTTAAACCATTCTGGGAGAAAGAATCATTTAACTTATCAGAACTTGACAGGTTTAGGAGAAACGACATTATGTAGAGACGCGCCAGGGAAAGTCTCTACACAGATTGTACGGGCAGATCAACATGGACATCTAGATCCAGTAGTCTTTCTGATTCCCCGATATCTGCTCTTTCTGGGAACAAGCTAAAGTCCAATCTTCAGCCCGATAACGTCGCTTATAGTCGTGTTGAGGCAGTCGCGGCTGATGAATGATCCATGAGGCATGATCCATGATTCCCAAATTAATGATATTGTTAAGGAATCGTTAAGTTTAATTAACGATTCCCGCTTGATTTGCGTTAATACAAGTCGAACTGACTGCCACTATCAGGAGTAAGCTAATACCCATGATTCTCCAGCCACCCCACTCCTCTACCCCCAATCCTGCTGAATCTGATCAGATTATCAGCCAACGCCCCGACAAACCTGAAGAAGCTTGCGGGGTTTTTGGTATCTATGCACCGGAAGAAGATGTCGCGAAGCTAACTTATTTTGGTTTGTTTGCCCTGCAACATCGGGGTCAAGAATCAGCGGGGATTGCCACCTTTGAGGGAGAACAGGTGCATCTCTATAAGAATATGGGACTTGTCTCCCAAGTCTTTAACGAAGAGATTTTGAACCAAATGCCCGGAACAATAGCGGTGGGTCATACCCGTTACTCGACAACCGGGTCGAGTCGGGTTGTCAATGCCCAACCGGCTGTGGTGAATACCCGCTTAGGTTCTTTAGCTTTAGCACATAATGGTAACTTAGTCAATACCAGCGAGTTGCGAACAAATTTACAAAACCGCAACTATGATGAGTTTGTCACCACGACGGATTCTGAAATGATTGCCATTGCCATCGGTGCTGAAGTGGATCAAGGGAAGGAGTGGCTAGACGCGGCGATTAGTGCGTTTAACCTCTGTCAAGGTGCCTATAGTTTGGTGATTGGTACACCAGAGGGGATGATGGGAGTGCGTGACCCCCATGGCGTGCGTCCCTTAGTGATTGGTACCTTAGGTACGAATCCGGTGCGCTATGTTTTAGCCTCAGAAACCTGTGGGTTAGATATTATTGGTGCAGAATACTTGCGGGATGTCGAACCCGGAGAATTGGTTTGGATTACAGAAGCCGGGATGGCGTCGTTCCACTGGAGTCGTAAGCCAGAACGCAAGCTGTGTATTTTTGAAATGATTTATTTTGCCCGACCGGATAGCGTGATGCAGGATGAAAGCATCTATAGCTATCGGCTGCGTTTGGGGCGTCAATTGGCAAAAGAAGCACCAACTGAGGCAGATATTGTGATTGCGGTGCCGGATTCGGGTGTACCTGCGGCGATTGGCTTTTCTCAGGAGTCGGGAATTCCCTACGCCGAGGGGTTGATTAAAAATCGCTATGTGGGGCGCACTTTTATCCAACCGACGCAAACTATGCGAGAGTCGGGGATTCGGATGAAACTGAATCCTTTGAAAGATGTTCTTATGGGTAAGCGAGTGATTATTGTGGACGATTCGATTGTCCGGGGAACCACGAGTCGGAAGATTGTCAAAGCGTTACGGGATGCAGGGGCGACTGAGGTTCACATGCGCGTTTCTGCACCGCCAGTGACTCATCCGTGTTTTTATGGGATTGATACCGATTCTCAAGACCAGCTTATTGCGGCAACCAAGTCGGTTGATGAAATCGCTGAACAAATTGGTGTGGATTCCTTGGCGTATTTGAGTTGGGAAGGTATGATGCTGGCGACTCAAGACAATGCTAATACCTTCTGTTCGGCTTGTTTCACCGGAGATTATCCGATTCCGGTTCCCGAACAGCTTAAGCGGTCTAAGTTGATGCTGGAAGAAGCGAAGGTTTAAGCAAATCACGAAGAAAATTTCTTGCTTTCTGCTATAAATCGGGCGCACGGAGCGTGCGCCCCTACTGTTTTTGGGCGTGAGGGTCATTTGTAAACCCAAGTTCAAAGCATTAATGGCTAAGGGTGTTTGCAGTGTGCAGCAAGCCCTATAGCAACTGCCATAGCGGTTAGGACGCATCATTTGGTAGAGACGTTGCATGCAACGTCTCTAAAACAGTTCGGAAAGTCCTAATCGATGTGTCTACTGCTATAGAAATAATTTTTTTTTGTAATCAACACTATAGTTTTTGTCAATTCTTTGAATGTTTAGGGTGGGAATTGACTTTCAATAACGAATATGATACAGCAGTTTGCTCTGCTATGCGGTACATTGTCTATCCCCCTAAATCCCCCTTAAAAAGGGGGACTTTGATCTACTGTACTTTATGGAGAGCGCAAAGCGCTGTAAACATAGACGATATTGATTGCGTCTTTACAGCAGACAATCAACTTGCCAAATTCTATAGGGTTTACAAATAATTTGTAAACCCAAAAAGGTCTATAAGCCTTATTGTTGAAAACGCTATCTATAGTCAACTACTAGGGTCACTCGTTGATGAGTGGACTAGATAAAAAAATATGTTAAGGAGTCAAATATAGATGTCAAACTCATCATCCGTTAAGCCTCAAACATTAACAACCAACGATTGGAGACTTAGACCTGGTTACTTGTGTGAAGGGGGATCTGATTTTGAATCAGTTCACATTTTGTTGGGTCGGTTTTTAGCGGATCGGCATTCCGAAGATCCCTTGCCTGACGTATCCATGACGATGGAAAACGGAGGCTTTGAGTGGGGAAAAGGACTGCCGTTGGAAAAGGTGATTAATGCTCAGGATGATTTGGAATTCCTGATGAAGCACCCTAATTTATTCCGCAATGCGATCGCGATTATCGAACCCTGGGAACACGTAGGGTTTAATCATATTGGCGAAGATGTGCGGGCGTCGCTGAATGTGGCGTATTTGGCACAGAAAATTGCTGATTGTGATTCGATTCTGTTCCCGTTTTGGTCATCGGGTGTGCTTGATCCAGAGTTAGTCGTGCCGTTGATTACGTCAGGGTTAGCGGTGGTTGTAGAAGGTGGTGATCCTTCAGTGCGCGATGCTAGCACCTTTAACGATGCCAAATGTTCCCTAGAGGAACTCCATAGATTCACCGATAAACTGCTGCTTTCGCGATCGCCTACCAGTGCGCCTGCTTTATTTATTTGCTTAGGACATCAATTGGCGGCGCAATCTCACATTCGTTTAATTAAACGAGCAGTGGATGAGGTATCCAGCCTAAAGTATCTGGCACGCGATCGCAAGGGCAAAGCTCTAAAGTCTTTGAAAAAAGTCTGCCAGCATATTCAACAGGTGGGGAGTACTCTACAGGTGAAGAAGAAAAACGGACACCTGATTGCCAAAAACTGGGATGATCCAGAATTTGCCGTCGGTCCCAATGAAAAGAAAGAAGTGGGCTATCGTCAGTTATGGCATTATGAATCTATTGATACCGACACGTTTAATATTCCAGAAGATTTGATTATCGCCCATGAGGTAAGTGCTGATGAATTTGAAGGGGTGATCGATACCTCCATTGAATATGAACATGAATTGAATATTTCCATGTTCCACTCCGATGAAGTGAATGAGGAAGCGATTTTATTTGCGAATTGGGCATATCGACTACTTCATGATACGATTATTTCCCATCGGCATATTTTAGCCGGGAGTCCCTTATCCTGGTTAATGCAGCTTCCTTTTGCGGTAGAAATTCTTTGTTCAACGGCTGACGAAACGGAAGTGGTGACAGAATGTTCAGCAACCTGTATTAACTACAAAGATTTCGAGAGCAAAGTGATCCGTCGTTCGTTTACCTGTCAATTCCATCCAGAACTCCTCCAAGATCTACGGGATATTAGTCACCGTCATCCTCCGACTTATGATGAGTTAAAGCATGATGATGGCGCTCGTTTATTTGCCAGACTATTGTATTCTGGGATGCAGGAATAAGGGCATGATCAAGGGAAGCTGAGGGAGCTTCCCTAAAATTATGACCCGAGGAGCGCGATCGCACCACAGCAAATCTGTCCGCCTGCATTACCTGTGGGTTGACCAAAGTCAAGCTTTTTTCATGAGCAACCCTTCCTCTTCTGCAAATTCCTATTACTCGACTCCCAATTCAGGAGCAGTTTCTGATTCAAAATCGGACTCTGTGCCTCGAAGTTCGTTATCAGTCTCTTCAAAACCGGATTCTCCGCCTTGAAGTTCGTTGCCCATTTCCGCTTCAAAATCAGTCATAGCATCCCAGGTTTGATTTCCGATGATGCCATCTCCAAATAAACCCTGATCCTCTTGGAATGTTCTAACGGCTTCACGAGTTCTTGAACCATAAACGCCGTCAATTTGACCATTATAATACCCTTGCTCTCTTAAGAAGCTTTGTACATCGGCAACGGTTTCTCCTGAATTACCATAACCTAGGATGGGTGTTTGAGTTTCATATTCCTCTAGATCAGTAGCAGCCTCAGGGACTTGTGCGTTTACGGGTGCGCCAGCTAAGCCTATAGAGGCTAGAGAAATTACAGACACCACACCGACAGATGCAAAACTGGATGGGAAAAATCTGGTACTCATGATTATAATCTCCTTTTTTTGAATTTTTGATTCTTGATGACTAGTCAGTCTAAATGAATCTTGAACGAAAATGGGATTAAATACTTGCCCACTAAAATTTGTTCTTGTCCATTTTTTTTTAACTGGCTATACTTCTAAGCTATATAAAATTTTGAGAAGTAACATTGATCTTAAGTCAGACTTATAAGTTACGTCTTGTAAATCCTGAGTAAGGAGCAAGATGGTGTTAAAACTAGCCTAAAGGAAGAGAGTAGCCCGAATGGGTGAAGCCATCTCTGCTAAGATAAAAAACAAAGTTATAGCAACCGCCATAGCGGTTAGGACACATCATTTGGTAGAGACGCGCCATGGCTGGTAGAGACGCGCTTTTGAAGCGTCTCTACCACAGTAATCCTCAGGTTCTCTACCCATAATATCGAGTTCTACCCAAGAGATTGAAGGTAAGGAATCAGGAAACTAATGAGGAGGCAGAGCCTCCCAAGGGCATTCCCAGGCAGAGCCTGGGAACGAGGAGAACGAGGAGAACGAGGAGAAGACTAGCTTAAGAAAGCAGCAAGACGTTCTGCCAAAACTGCCACATGAGGTTCCAGAATAAACGAATAGTGATGTCCTGGAACTGGAATCACGTCAATCTCTTTCGCATCTAAAATAGCAAACAATTCCACCCAAACTAATTGAGGATCAGGGGCATGTAAATGCTTCTCCTGCGCCCGGAAAACGGTAACTTTTCCGGGATAGGGCTGGCGTTTATAGGCATAGGTGGCTTTTAGTGTTCCCACCAATACGTCCAAAATTCGCCGATTTTGTTCCTGATTGCCTTCAGTGGGAAAAACTCCAACCTGTTGCGCTTTAGCGAGAATGTAGTCGATTTGTTCGGGAACTGTTAATCCGTTTAATTCATCGGGGGAAACTAAATTATCTTGACCAAACATACCCCCAAATACGCGGGAACAAACCCCCACTAAGTAATGATCATCAATCTTTTTCCCTTGATCCAGTATAATCGGTACCCAAGAGTCTAAAATAGCCAGCCGACTAACCTCTTGACCCTGTTTCTGTAACTGCTGGGCAACCTCATAAGCCACCACTCCACCAAAAGACCAACCACCAATTTGATAGGGTCCTTCGGGTTGTACCTCTCGGATGGCTTTGACATAGAGATGTGCCATATCTTCAACCCGATTTAATGCCTCTTCCCCCTGATTAAACCCTTGGGCTTGTAAACCATAAAAGGGTTGGTCTGTACCTAGATAATCCGATAACTTCAGATAACATAGTACATTTCCGCCGGCGGGATGGACACAGAAAAATGGGGGTTTGGTTCCCTGAGTCTGAATGGGTACGATTGGAGAATAGGACTGAACCTCGGAACGGCTGATAACATTAGCTAATTCGGCAATCGTGGGACTCATAAACAGAGTGGTTAATGGCAATATTTTACCAAACTGTTGCTGAATTTTTCCCATTAATTTCAGGGCTAATAGGGAATGACCACCACGTTCAAAGAAGTTGTCATTGATGCCGATTTGGTCGATGTCCAGTAAGTCTGACCAGATTTTGGCTAATTGTTGTTCCTGATAATTCCGAGGGGCGATAAATGTTGTTTCTCCACCAAAACTGGCGGGGTCAGGTGCAGGAAGGGCGCGACGATTGACCTTACCATTGGGGGTTAGCGGTAATGAGTCTAAGCTGACAAAAGCCGCCGGAATCATGTAGTCGGGAAGGCTTTCTTTGAGGAAACTACGTAAGGTTCGGGGACTGGGTTTTTCCTGAGTTGATACGAAATAGGCGACTAACTGTTTTCCTCCCGATTTTTCGGTTCTGGCAATGACGACAGCTTCCCGGATTTGGGGATGTTCGGTCAAGGCATTTTCAATTTCGCCAAGTTCGATGCGGAAGCCGCGAATTTTGACTTGATGGTCAATGCGGCGTAGGTATTCTATGGTGCCATCGGAACGATAACGGGCTAAATCTCCGGTTTTATACAATTTTGACCCATGATATGTCTGTCGGGATTGGTTTTGAAAGGGGTTAGCAATGAATTTTTCTTGGGTTAATTCGGGACGATTCAGATATCCTCTGGCGACTTGTACGCCGCCAATATGAATTTCACCGGGAACGCCAATGGGAACCGGGTGTAAATAGGGATCAAGGATATAAATTTGGGTATTTGCCACCGGATTTCCTATGGGAACGATGCTTGAATTACTGTCTCGTTGACATTGCCAATAGGTGACATCAATAGCGGCTTCGGTGGGACCATATAAATTGTGGAGTTCACAGTCTAACCGAGAAAAGAAACGCTCTTGGAGGTCAAAGGGTAAGGCTTCGCCACTGCAAATCACTCGCTTCAGGGATTGACAACCGTTGACTTTGGGTTCTTCTAAGAAAAGTTGCAGCATTGAGGGGACAAAGTGCAGTGTGGTAATCTGCTGCTGGGTGATTAGATTAACCAAATATACACTATCTTGATGTCCCCCCGGTTTAGCCACAACTAAACAAGCCCCTGTCATCAATGTCCAGAAGAATTCCCAGACGGAAACATCGAAACTAAAGGGAGTTTTTTGGAGGACAGAATCTTCGGGTGTCAGTTGATAGGTTTGTTGCATCCATAGCAAACGGTTACAAATTCCCCGATGGGTGTTCATCGCCCCTTTGGGTTTACCTGTTGAACCGGAGGTGTAAATAACGTAAGCTAGGTTTTCCGGTTGAATCGTGCTATCAGGATTGTGGTTATTTTCTGCGGCAATATCTTCCCATTGGGTATCTAAGCAGATTATTTGGGCGGTGGATTTAGGTAAGTGCGGAACTAAGGGTTCTTGAGTGAGTAATACCGGAACTTGGGAATCTGCCAGCATGTAGGCAATGCGGTCAACTGGATAACTCGGATCAATGGGAACATAAGCCCCTCCAGCTTTAAGAATTGCTAAGAGTCCCACAACCATTTCTAGGGAACGTTCGACACAAATCCCGACTAAAGATTCGGGTTTTACGCCTAATTTTTGCAGGTAATGGGCGAGTTGATTGGCACGAGTATTTAACTCTCGATAGGTTAATTGTTCCGATTCAAAGATGACAGCAATAGCATCAGGGGTTTTCTCGACTTGGGCTTCAATGAAGTGGTGCAGACAGCGAGATAAATCATAATCGGTTTGGGTGGCATTCCAATCCTGTAAAATGTGCTGTTGTTCAGCGTCACTCAGCACAGGTAATTGACCCACAGGTTGGTTGGGATTGGTGATAATTGCGGTCAGTAAATTCTGGTAATGCTGGATAATCTGGGATATTGTATCAGCGTCGAATAAATCGCTGCTGTATTGAAGAGAAATCAGCAAGGAATCAGTTAATTCAATAATCTCTAGGCTGATGTCAAATTCGACGCTGTGCTGAGGGAGTTGAAAGTAGCTAACTTTTAGTGTACCGCATTGAGTTAGCTGATTATTGCCCGTTGCCTCAAGTAATTGAGAAATTGTTGACAATGACTGCCAATTCTGAAACGTAAATGAGGCTTGGCAAATCGGGGAATGACTCAAGTTCGAGGCGGACGCTAATTCTTTGACTAATCGGGGAAAGGGGTAGTCTTGATAATCTTTGGTTTCAGTAACTGTCTGATGCACTTGTTGGAGAACTTCAGCGAAGGTTTGATTGCCAGAAATTTCATCTCTGGTAACCGTTACGTTAATTAAATCAGCAATTATTCTGGCAAATTCCGGTTGAGTTCGGGGACTATTCGGCATACCGACTAAAATATCAGATTCTCCGGTATAGCGGTAAAGTAATACTTTAAATGCCGTGAGAAGAAGCGTATCCAGAGAAACTTTTGATTGCTGTGCTAGTTGGTTGAGATTTTGGGTTATGTTTCGATCAAGTTTCAATTGACAAGCAGAACCTTTATAGGTGCGTAATGGGGGACGAGTCGCACTTCCTGGTAAGTCTAATACAGGCAACTCTCCGGCTAATTTGTTGTGCCAATAGGTTTTAAGTTGTTCGGATTGGGCAGGATTTAAATGATGGGTTGTTAGCTGTACCCAGTTTTGATTAGACTGATTCAGCTTACTTTTCACGGAATCGGGAAAACCTCTATCCATCCCCCCTTGCCCCCATCCCCCCTTGCCCCCCTTTGAAAGGGGGGTATAAGGGGGGTTAGAGAGAGGAGGCTTTGAATTCTCTCCATTAAGAGTCAGAGAATCGCTATAAAGAATTAAAAATTCATCGATTAAGATAAATAAAGATTCTTGATCACTGGCTATTTTATGAACTGTTATTAACAGAATATGGTCGGTTTGGGAACGACTCAATAGCCTAACCCGTAACCCTGAACTCTGTTCTAAGTTAAAGGGAACAGTTGCCATCTGTACCAGGGTTGTATTCAAATCCTGCCAACTTTGGTTAGAGACATCGATCGCGTCAAAATCCACCGTCATTGTATCGCTGATTTCCTGAGTCAATTGACCGTCGCGATCGCGGAAGTTACTCCGTAAGCTGGGATGACGATCAATTAATCGTTGAAATGCCCTGGCTATGGCGTTTAGATCGACCGGAGATTGAATCCGCAAGGCGATGGATCGTTTATCATGAAGTCCCTGGGAAGCTAACTGATACAGAAACCAATGCGTCTGTTGAATGGGGGACAGGGGAAAGGATTTAGTTTTGCTGAGTAATTGAGTCATTTTTCTCGATTAACTAAAAGGAACAAGGAATAAATAAGGGATTATTTCACTGTATTTTGTTTATCATTTATTTTAATTTTACTGAGATTGGGATAACCTCTATCCATCCCCCCTTGCCCCCATCCCCCCTTGCCCCCCTTTGAAAGGGGGGTATAAAGGGGGGTATAAAGGGGGGTATAAAGGGCGGTATAAAGGGCGGTATAAAGGGCGGTATAAAGGGCGGTATAAAGGGCGGTATAAAGGGCGGTATAAAGGGCGGTATAAAGGGCGGTATAAAGGGCGGTATAAAGGGCGGTATAAAGG
>NZ_JAVKEW010000109.1:0-25579 GCF_040226375.1 Coleofasciculus sp. G2-EDA-02
GTGTTGGTACTCAGTTCATCTGTTGCATCTAAAGTGCAAAACCGGAACTATGATTTTTCTGATTTGGCAGGGCGACTGAATTGGCGAGGAAATGCAGTAGCCATGCAAAGGGCTTTACGAGATGAGTGGTAATCGCTATGTGCTGGATACTAACGCTATCGTTGCTTTGTTACAAGGCAATCTCCAATTGGTTCAATTACTCCAGAATGCTAGTTGGATTGGCATTTCAATTATTAGCCAGATTGAGTTTCTGGTGTTTTCCGGACTAACTGAAGCGGATCGCCAGATTTTTCAACAGTTTGTTCAACGAGTGGAGGTTGTGGGTTTAACAGCAGGTGATGCAACTTTGATTGAGAAGATTATCGAAATTCGTCAGCAATATCGCTTGAAATTGCCCGATGCCACAATTGCAGCGATCACAATCCAAAATGGAGCAAGTTTGGTAACGGCTGATCGGGAGTTCTCAAAAGTTACGCAGTTGACAGTGACTACTTGGTAGTGAGTCATTGCTGGATCTAAAACTCGATCTAGGTTACTCAATTGCTCGATCAGTTGCCAATTAATGGAGGCGAGTAGGGTGGGCAAATGGATATAATTTCTGGTGAAATTGTTAAATTAACGTAACTTGCCCACCCGACAAGATATGCGATCGCACTTACCTTTCAGCGATAGCCCGCACAGTCTCCACTGGTAACGATAACGCTTCAGCAATTTGTTCTACAGTTAAACCCATTGCCAATAACTTGGGAATCGCATTTCGTTGCGCCAACTCCGCTTGTTCTCGTGCCTGTTGTTCTTGTATTTTTTCCTGTTCAGCTTGTTCTCTTGCCCGTTTCTCTAAATTCCGCTGTTCAATAATTTCCACAAACGAAGCAAATCGCTCCCCATCAGGATGGTATAGCTGTAAATTTCCTTGTTCCAATTCAAATCGAATGCCCAGACGGGGACTAATCCAACCCGACATTCTCGGAATTGGCTGTAATATTTGTTCATCCCGTTGCCATCCTTTGAGGATTCCAGGCTGAGGATCAAACAGGTAATATTCTTCGACACCATAGCGTTCGTAAAAATAACGCTTGGTTTCCTCTAATTCTGTCTTCGTATTACTGTGAGAAGCAATCTCGAAAACAACTTGGGGTGGAATATTGTCTTCTTCCCACTGTTTATAGGAACGTCGATCACCCTTGGGACTTCCGATGACAACCATGACATCAGGCGCTTGTCTAATCCAGGGTTCGCCTTCCACTGGATACCAGAATAAATCTCCAGCAACAAAGACATTAGGATTCTCAAGAAATAGGGCATCAATTCCACCTTGAATGGTGACAATCAAGCGGAATTGGATTGTATTGTCTGCCAAAGGTTGACCGTCACTTTCGGGGTAGATGATTTTCGCGGAAGTAGAAAGGGACATACTATCACAGGAGGAAGCATTTTTTGTCACTTTAGCATATCCCTAAACTATCGTGGATCAATGTGCTGTATCCCCAGAATGTCCAAGCTGCAAGGTTTATCAGCACTCAGAACGGTGCGATCGCGCCAAGTCTCAATAATTTTTTGGTAGCTAATGCTACAGTTTTTCTGTTTCGTCAACTTAAACCCTGGAGATGGGAAATATGCCGTTAATATTTCTAAATATTTTTAGCTTAGCCCTGTAGAAAAATAGCGGATAGAATAACTAGAATATCCATCATTCAAGGTTAAATCAATGAAACTGCCCTTCGCGATCGCACTGCTGGCGTTGATTGGTGTGATGATTTAGTACCTTGCAGTATTGGCGTTAACTCTATGACTAACATTAAAGCATCCACTCTTGAAGACGCCAGAAGCAACTGGTGTATCTACGTTCAACGGATAATAGAAAACTATCATCGCGACGCGATTAATTCAAATAATGTCGTCAATACTATCTATACCCGTTTGGACAAGTTTCTGGAAAGTAAGCCAACGGTGGAAAATGGCAAAATATACACCAGCACATATTTTCCTTCAGTGAATGAGGTTAACGCTAATTACGAACAGGTTTGGTGCAAAATCAATACCGCTCATCCCATCAATGCGGCTAATCTAGGGTTTCGCTCCCTAGGGGAGCATCAAGCTCACTCAAAAATGAACGAACTGGCGTTAAACTGGGCGTACAACTATGTCGATGATCGCATCAAAAATGCCTATCAAGCTGCCGATATTACGATCAATTATCGAGAAACTCAAAAGGCAACCGGATTATCCTGGTCTTATTCTGAACTGGTTTTTCAAAAGCGTGACAACAAATCCTATCTTTTAGACAGTCCCTATTTGAGGACGGGTAACTTATTCTTTGAGGCTTTGAGCTATAAACACTACTGCAAACTGTTGTCCCCGAAAGGAGCCGTTGATTTTATCGAAAAAATCAGTAATAATTAACAAAGAATAAGTGAACTGTTTTTTAGCAATCACCCGTTGATGAGGCTTTAACTATGATTGAACTGAAACCGTTAATTTTTCCCGCTTTAGCTACTGTTGCCACTCTCTTGGTTTACTTAGTTCTGACGATCAATGTGGGTCGAGCTAGGGCAAAATATAAAGTACCTGCACCTCAAATTTCAGGAGATGCCAATTTTGAGCGTGTGTTTCGCGTACAACAAAATACATCAGAACAATTGCTCTTATTTTTACCCAGTTTGTGGTTATTCTCCCTGTTTGTTAGTCCAATTTGGGGGGCAGGAATTGGTGGAGTTTGGGTGATTGGGCGAATTATTTATGCCTGGGGTTACTACACAGCGGCGGAAAAACGCGGCATTGGTTTTGGCATTAATTCTCTATCTGTTCTCGTCCTCCTGATCGGTGCTTTAGTGGGAATCATTAAATTGTTCATCAACACCCCATTGGGAGTATAGAGCGATTTTAGCAAATTGGTTTCCCCCTTAAAAAGGGGGACGAAAGGGGGATATAATCGGGATGAGCTGGGGGGTTAAGTCTTCCGAATTTGCCAACAGTATCCTCAGTATCAGCGGGTGTACATTTCAAGCATTGATCTGCCACAATCGGGTTTTTGGATAACTTTTTGTCCCTAAACGTCGCTCAAACACCAAAAACCCAAATGTGAGGAGGGTGCTAACGCTTCACCTTGAACCAGGAAAAGAACGCAAAGTTGGAGCAGCGGCTGCGCCATAATTAACTCGGCAACCAATATTAAAGACACTGACGCCACATTCTAGGGGAACCACCTCACCTTTCAGCATGGCACTACAGCTAACATAACCATCGTCGTTGGTGTCTTTCATCATGCACTCAATGGGTTCGGCACCAGCACGACTGGACCACGAACTCATCCCCATCCCCGCAACAATGTGGTGCCAAAAGAAAACGAGAAGAAAGAAACCTAGGAAAATTGAAACAACTGCTGTAGAGATTAACCCCGCTTTAAACTTCCAATTTTGCAGAAAATTGCCGGACTTGGTTTGACCTGCGTCTGGCGTAGGAGTCGATTGATTGATTGGTTTATCTTGAGTTTCACTCATGAGTACTTAATGTCTTTTGATTTTAAGATAATCGCCTATGGGCGTCTAATATGATTGTAGCGATCGCGCCTTCCCCTGACTACTCCTCTCCCCTCTATTCCCCCACCCGATTTTAGCTGACACCCCCTCAACCTCAGCAACTACACCATCGCCTCAATGTAATATAATTTACTAACCGATTATCAGTAAACCCTTAAACCCTTTCCTGAACCCTACGCAGAGGCTCATTCAAGTGATATGAAAATCAAACATCCACTCGTATTTATAGGATTGTTTATCACAATTTTTTTATCAATCCTTTTAAACAATCCCTTTGTTGCTTCAAGTCAGGCTAATATCACCGATTTAAGCCGTATATTTGGCAACACTACTGGCGCTTTTTTTCTTTATAATCCCCAAAACAATCAATACATTTACTACAACGAGGAGCGGTGCGAGCAAGAATTTCCGCCGATGTCAACCTTTAAAATTCCCAACTCGATAATTAGTCTAGAAACGGGAGCGATCGCAGATGAGACGATCACGGTTTCTTACGATCCCCAAAAATACCCATCCGAAGATTGGTGGTTCCCAGAGTGGAAACAGGAAAATAATCTTCGTTCCGCGTTGAAATACTCGGTGGTCTGGTTTTACCGGGAATTAGCCCTCAAAGTGGGTGCTGCCAATATGAAAAAATACCTGGCTCATTTTCAATATGGGAATCAAGATATTTCCGGTGGAATTGACAAATTTTGGCTGTCAAGTAGCTTAAAAATCTCCCCCAAGGAGCAAGTGGAGTTTTTGCGGAAATTCTACAATAATGAATTATTGGTATCTAAACGAACGGCTGATATTGTCAAAGATATTTTAGTCCTAGAAGAAACCGACACCTACAAAATAAGCGCGAAGACAGGAACTGGTTTCTTAGAAGATGATAAGATTCTCGGCTGGCTCGTTGGCTATTTAGAGAAATCCGATGATGTTTATTTCTTTGCGCTCAATCTCGAAGGGAAACAAGATGAAGCAAGCGGCAAAAAACGACTGGAAATGACCAAGCAAATATTTACCCAACTAGGAATTTTATAAATTGTAGCTAAAACTAAGCCCTAGTGCAGTGTGGCACAAATCACTGAGCAACTAAAACCTCCCCAGTTCCCCCAGCTCCCCTAGTTTGCCAGGTGGTCAAAAACTTTTGCCGTCATGCACTAGCAGCTTCTAACCCTACCGACAAGCATCGGCTCAGGATGCGATCGCACCCCCTTCATTCCCATCTGCACACCCCCTGCTGGAGAAATGGTTAGACCGCGACGCTGGGGAACAAAGTCTGATTACCTTGAATTATCACTAAATAACGCAGACCTGATTGAGTTTAACAACATTTAAGTTGCAAAACGTTGTAAAATTTCCATAAAGTTAATCTACCGATACAACTATTTAAGGTACTCAGCATGACTGCAACAACCCCAAAACCTACGTCACCCGTTCCAGCATTTTGCGAAGGCATCCAATATTTTGGGCAAACCTTACCGGGTTTGGAGACGTATGGAGGCAAACCTGCCATTGCTGAGGGCAACGTTGCGATCGCATCTCCATCTGACCCGGCGGCTGTCTTCCAAACCCTCCTAGCAGCTGATGCCCTGCGTTACCTAATCCTGCAAGTCACAGCATCCAAAGCATCCGGTCATCCCGGCGGATTTGCCAGTGTTGCCGAAGGCATCGCCGCATTAATCATGCTGGGCTACAAAAATATTATTACCGAAGTGGGACACCATGCCCCCGGCTTTTACAGCACCATGTTCTTAGATCGTTCCCTAGAGGACATGGGGATTACAACAGTACAACAAATGCGGGAACGCTTTCGGGAAATGCATGGACTCCTCGGACACCTTTCCGGTCAAATTCCTGGACTCCTCAACCCGGCTGGACCATTGGGACAAGGGCAGCATTTCGCCATGGCGGGGGCATTACTCCACCGAGATACCCTCTTCCCGGTTACGATTGGCGACGGAGGGATTGGTGAACCATACATAATGAGTAGTTTCGGTCACTTCCACACCGCCTATCCCGATGTCACCAACTTCCTGCCCATCTTAGTTTGGAATGGATACTCCCAGGAACACCACAGCATGGTATCCACCAAATCCAATGACGAGATGATTAAATACTGGGAAGGCAATGGATTTCAAGAAATTATCTTAGTCAATGCCAAAGACTTTGACGACGCCAACCAACCCGGTGAATACGTCGATAGCACCGCCTTTTCCTGGGAAAAACGCTTGGAATTTACCCAAGCCGTACTAGAAGCCACCGATAAAGCCGCTAAATCTGCCCTTGGCGGTAAGCTGACTGTACTGATTATCAAACAGCTTAAAGGCGCAGGTGTCCATGATCGAGGCGCCAAAGCCCACAACCTCTACGCTCACCATACCCTAGACAATGAAGAAATTGTCCAAGCCTTGAAACAGCGTGCCTTACCCCCAGAAGCTTGGCAACTGGTACGCACCAACTCTGAACGCGCCGCTGGAGGTCCCGCATCTCATCAGGTGGTGACGGAGAAAGAATTACCCCTACCGGATTTAGGCAAATTGCCCTTAGAGGAATTTGCGGTTAAGGGTGATAAGCAAGTGGCGACAACAGCGATGGGGGCTTTAGTTGCCTATGTGGGTAAACAAGACCCTAACTTTATCATTTCTAATGCCGATGGCAATGCCGCCTCTGGGATTAATAACATTAATGTGGCGCTAAAGATTCTCCATCCTACCGTCGATGAACTCTATTATCAGGGACCCAAGGGTCAGGTTTACGAACCGTTGAGTGAAGATGCTTGTGCTGGGTTAGCGGCGAGTTTAGCTTTGTTTGGTGCCCGTACTCTTTGGTGTTCCTATGAATCCTTCGCGATTAATGGGTTACCGATATGGCAAACAGTTACCCAAGCCATGGCAGAATTGCGTCGTCCGACACCGGCTACGATTACCTTATTTACTGCTGGGGCATTAGAACAAGGGCGCAATGGTTGGACTCACCAGCGTCCAGAGATTGAAAATTACTTTGCTGCCATGATGCGGAATGGCAATGTGTTCCCTTTATTTCCCTGTGATGCCAATAGTATCCAGGTATGTTATGACTGGGCGCTGACGATGAAGAATAAGGGAATTACGATTACGGCGAGTAAGTCACCTTTACCTGTATTAACCACATTTGAGCAAACCCGTCAAGCCTTGAAAGATGGGGGTATTGTGCTACATGACACAGAAGGGAGTAAGAAAGTCGTGTTTGCCGTGATTGGCGATATGACACTGATTCCCGTATTAGATGCAGCCGTTCACCTGGAAAATGAAGGGATTGGCGTGCGAGTTGTTTCTGTGATTAGTCCCCGGCGTTTGTATCGTCCCCATGATGTAGCGTGGGAAACTTGTACAGATCCTGATAGCCACTTTTTAGATGATGAAAAATTTGAGGAGTTGTTTGGTGGCGATGCGTTGATTGGCGTAACCGGAGGTGCGAGTGCCATGCTGGAACCGTTGATGTTACGGAGTACCGTTAAGCGCGATATTTTTGCCTGGAAGCGTGGGGAAACCGCATCGAGTGCGGGTGAAATTATGGCATTTAATGGGTTAACGGCTGAGAATTTGGCGAAGCGGGCGACTGAGTTGGTTGGATAAGATTGATTTGAATTAGGGCTTGCTGAATCACGATTGTAGAGACGTTGCATGCAACGTCTCTACTCTTGGGTAGGAGATTGTTACAATAGAGCCAAAAATGAGGGTTAAAGCATCATTTATGATTATCTCACTATCTGTGCAAACAATAATTGAATCCATTGAAGCCCTTTCTGTTGAAGAGCAGGCTTTATTATTTGAACAACTTTACAGGCGAAGACTGGAAAAGCAGCGTCAAGAGAATGTCAAGGAAATAGCTGAGACAAAAGAGAATGAGCCAGTAACAGGCAAGTCTCCCAAATCTCAGAATCCTTTACTACAGGTTCCTGCTACGCTCAAAAATAATCCCTTATTTGATGAGGTATTAGGATACATAGCAGCCTATCGTCATGAACTAGATCAGGAAACAGAAGCTTATTATCGTGAACATGACACCGAGGTTCAAACCAAGTGACTCGATACATTCTGGACACTGATCATGTCACACTTTTGCAACAGGTTCATCCAATTGTTACCCAGCGCGTTAGTACAGTGAATCCCGATAATATTGGTGTGACTGTCGTAACCGTTGAAGAGCAAGTACGAGGATGGCTAAGTGCGATCAGAAAAACATCCCAATCATCCCAACCTGAACGATTAATATGGGCTTATCGAGGATTGCGAGATGGGGTTAAATATCTGAGCCAATTAAATCTAATTGACTTCAGTGAAGCGGCTTATGCTCATTATCAGGAGTTGCGTCGTCAAAGAATACGCATTGGCACACAAGATTTGCGAATCGCCGCTATTGTGCTGGCAGAAAATTCTATCCTCGTCACGCGCAACCAGCGTGATTTTGCACAAGTACCTGGTTTGGTATTTGAAGACTGGACAGTACCGAATTGAGATAGCAGAAATAGAAACAAGTAAAAATGAATTCTATACAAATTGAAAGCTGGGCATTGAGAGTTATTGATTGCGTCAAAAAGGGTCAACCTAACGAAGATTTTCTAGTTGAGTTGAAGCGAGATTGGATAGAAAAAGAAAAAGCGGCTCGTCGAATAGCAGGTCATGCAAATGCGGCGCGAGGAGAAAATATACTTTGGTTAATAGGTGTTGATGAAAACCAAGGTGTTATTGGAGTCAATGCCACCGATCTTGCTAGTTGGTATTCCACTGTAGAGTCTTGCTTTAATGAACTAGCGCCAAGAATGACACCCTTAAATATTCCTGTAGATGGGAAAACAGTTGTAGCTTTACTTTTTGAAACTGATCGCGCTCCTTTTGTCGTTAAAAATCCAGTTTATGGATCTAAAGACGCAGGTGCTGTTGAGCTTGAAGTTCCTTGGCGTGAAAACACATTGATAAGATCAGCACGTCGTTCGGATCTGATTCGATTACTGGCACCACTCGAACGGCTACCAGAGATTGAAATTATTGATTGTGACCTTACAGCAACAATAGAAGAAAGAGACTCTCGATGAGTTTATACTCCTGATGAATTACGGTTGAGTTTAGAATTGTATATTGTTCCTAAAAACAAGAACCGTATAGTTATTCCGTTTCACCGATGTAAGGCAGAGTTTGAAATTAGCGGAATTACAACAATTCAATCTAATTGGCTCGAATTAGAGCCTGCTACAGGTAAGTATTATAGATGGGCAAATACAGAGATACCTGGTTCTTTAACAATTCAAAGTACAGCACACGAAATTATAATTGACGGTCCTGGTAGAGTTTCACTAGAAGCAACAGCAGGAAGACCATCCTTGCCGGAGAATGCCAAAAACTGTGATGTTCGTATTTTCATTCATCTTTTACCAACTGATTCTGATCGCCCAGTTGTCTTAACTAAGACATTGCCTTACCCAAAAGAACAATGACGGTTCATCTTGTGGGGTCTTCCGTAGTAGGGGCGCAAGGCTTGCGCCCTTACCAAGGTGTCACGTCATCCAAAAAATTGCTATATTACAGCGGTTTTCAAGTTAGTAGACTAAAAATACAGTATAGTTTTAAATACAGTATAGTTTTAACGAGGTATCACAATGACACATGAAGAGTTGTTGAATGAGTTTTTGTCCCTGCCGACTGAAGCACAACGTCAAGTTATAAACTTTATCGCTTTTTTAAAAAAATACAGGGAAACTGAACTTATCTCTCAAGCAAAAAATGTTGATTTAATAAATGATCCATTTATTGGGATGTGGCGAGATCGTCAAGATTTAGCTGATAGTACGGCTTGGGTGCGTAGTGTTAGAGAAAACGAGTGGTCAAAATCCCGTGGCTAATCCAACTATTGTAGATACCGACATACTGATTGATGCTGGTCGTGGTATTTCTGACGCCGTTACCTGTTTGCAAAATTTGAAATCAAGTTCTAGCTTGGCGATTAGTATAGTCACACAAATGGAATTAATTGTCGGCTGTGCTAATAAGGCAGAGCTGAAAATACTAGACAATTTTATCACGCAGTTTGACGTTATTAAAATTGATCAGTATATTTCAGATAAGGCAGTTGAATTGTTAAGCTTATATCGGCTCAGCACAAACGCCATTTATGGTAGGGGCACGGCATTGCCGTGCCCCTACAGGTAGCGCCTGTGCTTACCCCAAATAAAAATGACGGTTCATATTGTCAATCTGAAACGGGGAGATATTGCAACAATTGTGGAATATTACCATAAGGCTGAAAGTGAAGAAGATGGATACAGCTTGGAAGGATTTGATCTGCGTCAAGTGACAATCGAAGTTGCCGCATCGCAAATTATTCCCGTTGTTCAGTAGCAGTGGGAATCAACAATTTTACGCAAGTTGCGTCAGATATCAGAATTGATACCAAATCCGGGTTAGCCACCCCCTTTATAATCTAGTCCGCGCAGGCGGACTTTGTTTGTGTAGCTGCGACTTCCAGTCGCCATGGCAAAAAGGGTTTTACTTTAAATTCCATGACTTTTGCCAATCACCCAATGACGACGAAAGAAACGAGCCAACGCTGATTCTTCCAAGGGCAAATAAATCGGACGCCCATGGGGACAGGTGCGGGGGTGGCGAGTCATTTTCCATTGATTTAATAATGTCTGCATCTGCTCTAAAGTTAGGGGTGTGCCATTGCGAATTGCACTGCGACAAGCTGTGGCAACTTGCGCGGTTTGTAAGTCTCCACCTAAACTGAGTTCTAATAGGGCATCAGCACAGTCGTCTCGCTGATGTAGTAGGGCGGGTGCGTTACGAACAGCCCAAGTATGATCACCAAAGGGTTCTATTTCTAACTCAATCCGTTGCAGTTGTTCGAGTTGAACTGGAGTTAAATGATTGAGAATCACAGGCGGTTCTAGGGGAACAAGTTGCCAGCGATCGCGCAGTTGTTCGTACAAGACTCGTTCATGGGCAATATGCTGCTCAATTAACCACATTCCTGTATCATGTTCTGCCAGAATATACATGTTACGCACCTGGGCAACGGCTTTTAATTCCACTAAGCCAATATCTGAAGTATTACGCTCCTGTTTTGGTGACTCATCCAGGTGATAGACACCCTTTTTTGCCGAAGCTGTCAGTAATTTGCCGACGCGATGGGATTGAGAGGCGGTGTCGAAATTTTCCGCCCCAATCCGCAAGGCTTGTTCAATGGCTTGGCTAATCTGTTCTTGCCAATAGGAAAGGGAATGCAGATAAATTTCGGCTTTGGCGGGATGACGATTCCAATCAATTTGACTGGGGCAAATTTGCAGATGGAGAAAACAAATCGGATAGCGATCGCGCGGTAAAGTTCTCGCCATGGCGGTTAGAATCGTCTGTTCCAATTCTGGCGATCGCACTAATCGTCCATTGGTGGCTACTTTAACCCAATCTGGGCGGTGACGGTGACAGCGATCGGGTAATCCCAAAACCAAGGAGAGTTTTGAGTTTTGACCCTTCGCTAGGCTCAAGGGCATGGTTTTCCGAAAGTAGGGGCGGGTTTCACTACTATCCTTTTTTGTCACCTTGATGTTACTAAACCCGCCCTCATCTCCCCATCTCCCCATCTCCCCTGCACCTTTGCTCCCTCCCTCTGGCGTGGGAACATCTACGGTTAATTGCTGCAAATCATGCACACGCACTTGTTTGAGGAGTTGCGGGATGATCTGTTGAGCCGTTTTACCCGGACTGATTGTAAACCAGGAGCGATCGTTTTGCTGAACTTGCCAGGTAACTGATGGATAGCAAAGGGCTATA
The DNA here is from genome assembly GCF_040226375.1 of Coleofasciculus sp. G2-EDA-02. Classification (NCBI taxonomy): domain Bacteria; kingdom Bacillati; phylum Cyanobacteriota; class Cyanophyceae; order Coleofasciculales; family Coleofasciculaceae; genus Coleofasciculus; species Coleofasciculus sp. G2-EDA-02. Next base: position 11,333 of record NZ_JAVKEW010000109.1, read on the forward strand.
TTTTGAACCGTGGCTTGTACCATTCGTTGTTGTTGGCTCCTCGACGGTAATCCCTGACGACGCAGACGCCACTTGCCAAATAAATTCGAGACACTCACCACTGTACCCGGCGCGATCGCAACCGCTTCTGTGCCTTCTGTTTCCCCCTGAGTATTATACGCACAGCGCCATCCCTCCAACGTACCTGTTAGTCGGCTGCATATCTCTAATTCTGCCAACGCCGCAATACTATGCAAGGCTTCACCACGAAATCCTAGACTGGTAATCTTGTACAAATCATCGCGACTTTGAATTTTGCTCGTACTGTGCGCTGATGCAGCTTTTTGTAAATCTGTCAAGTCCATACCCGTGCCATTATCTGCCACACGCACACGCCATACATCAAACCATACAGCCACCGAGATGCGCGTCGCCCCTGCATCCAAAGAATTTTCTACCAATTCTCGTACCACGGCGGCTAATGAATCAATCACCTCGCCAGCCGCAATTAAATCAACAACCTCCGTCGGTAAAGTTTGAATAGGACAAGTCATAGTTTTGAAGTAGGGGCGAGTTTAGACTCTTACGTTTCGCTGTTGAAAGTTTCATTCAATCTGTGTAATCTGTGTTTACAGAACTGCATAAAAATCCTAAGCGTTTAATATTTTATAAGCAAGCTGTCCAAAAATTTCATCGACGTATGCACCTGTTTTCGCTGAGGTTCGATACAGTCCTGATGTTGGATTTAAGTCTTTATCCTCAACGATTTGAACCATTTGGTTAACTTTTCCCGGTTCGACTAAATCCGATTTATTTAAGGCAATGGCAATTGTGCCTTTAGGATTAACCGATAAAAATAGGTTAACATGTTCATCTAATCGCTCAATGGTTTCCATTCGGCTGACATCAGCAACAACGATGACACCACTCGCCCCCTGTAAGTAACTGGGAGCGATTGATTTAAATTTAGTATGTCCTTCCAAGTCCCAGATGAGTAGCTGTAAATTTACGGATTCTAATATTTTTCGGGAGATCTTCACACCGACAGTAGACAGATACTGATCGCTAAACTGACCTTCGACAAAGCGGCGAATTAAGCTGGTTTTGCCCACGCCAAAGTCACCGACGAGACAAATTTTCTTGGATATTTTAGCCATTGGTTATTGGTCATTGGTTATTGGTCATTCGTCATTGGTTCAGAGAATAATTTTTGACTTTTGACTTTTGACTTTTGACCCTTCGCAACCCTTTTTGGGCATACTTTCAACGTGCAATCGCCTCAAATTCAACAAATCGGCTGTACTTATGGGATTCATCAGCATACAGTCCTGCGGGGGGTTTGGTGGTTCCGGATATTTCTAAGCGTCTAGCATCAATTCCCTGACGCACTAATACCTCAGCCACGGTTTTTGCCCGTTCTAGGGCTAATCCCTGATTTTCTAAAGGTGTACCACTCGGATCACTATGACCAATGACTCGGAGTGATTGGTTGGGGTAATCCTTGAGGAATTCTGTCAAAGCGTCCATTTTATCTTGTTCTGACGCTTTTAATTCGGCGGAATTTAGATCGAAGTAGATGCGAGAGGCTAAGGCTAGAGGTTGTAGTTGCACGGTGTTGGTTACAGAGTCCACTCCGGGAATTTCCTGCAACGCTTCGGTAATTTTATGGGCATCTTTGACCTGAATTACACTGCCTTCTACAGTAACTTTACCGTCTTTAAAGTTTGTCCATATTGCCAAACGTTCGGTTTGATTGAGAATAGCGGTAACTCGCTCAACCTCGGCGGATACTTCAACTGGATCAGGTGGAACTTTGATGGCAATGATATCATTTTCTATCTCACCATTGGGTATAGTCGTTTGGGCAATTTGTCCTGCTTTTTCGACCAGATATTGATTCGGCAATTTACCAGACAACGTAATCGTCTTGTCTTGTGCTTCCACATTTAAACGATAAACAGCGAGTTCGGGATCAGATGCCAAAGCGACGGCAGTTTCTTCCTCAAACTGATGATTGATACCACTTTGATGCAGATAAAAACCCCACGGAATAAAAATCAAACCCAATACAGAAGCACAAAGGCTTAACAAGGCTACAGGAACTTTACGCGGCGACTGTTCTGATTTGGGATTAACCAGGGTCAATGATTCCAGAAGTGACGGGATTTGAGCCGGTACATTATCCGGATCTCCATCAAATAATTCCATCGCCTTCCCATGGCGGAGAACAATGGTACTCAAAGCGTCGCGTATTTTATCGATAAATGACTGGGGGGGATCGCCTTGCGTCACCACGGCGAGATAACAGTACCCGGCGACTTCCAGGAGAATGTCACAATGTCCATATTCGATGCGATCGAGTTCTGAGATTTCACCGGATTTAATAATACAATCATTCACAAAACTGCGGATGGCTGTCAACATCCCCGCCACCATATCTGACTCCAAGCGTTGTTTGCCAAAGGGTTGAACTTCAGCAATCACTAATCCTGATGCTTTGTGAATCAGAAAAATCGCCTGGATGGTGAAGGGCATCGACTCTTTAAAGATGAGTTCTGCCTCAGATATTCCCTGGCTTCGTGCCCGAATTTTGCGACTAATTCCCTCCATACTTAGGGAATTTTCCACTTTCTGATCAATCGCCCGCATTGCTTCCGATAAATATTTATAGAACGTTCCCCCCATGACTGGATAAAGGGCGTCTACCATTGTATCCCGTTCTATCTCAATTTGTTCTTTAATTGCCGCACTCATTTCCGGGGCAATTGCCCGGGCAAATTCCCCCGGATTGCTGAGAATTTGATAGTTAACGGCGGATGGAATAATCGGCGCCAAGGCGGAACAGATTCCCTCTTTATCTTCTTTTGTTTTCGCCTCGATCATCTGATCCACAATGGGCGCGATCGCACTTGCCATTTCCTCTCTAGCTTCAGCAATTTTCAGGGTTAAAATCTGAGTAATTAAAGGCAAAAGTAGTTTAATTAAATTTGTCGGATCGTATATCTGATTTTCTAGAGCTGAAAATTTTTCTTTTAGCAGTTCAATGCCTTCTTGTGAATCGAGAAGATCTGGCGTCAGTAGTAATTTCTGCAAGCGTTCAAATTCATCCTCGATATCTACATCATAAGCTAATATTGATTCCTGGCTAGAGTTATCAGGTACATATTGAAGCTGGGATGATGATTCTGGAGACTGTTCATATTTATCAGTTTGCGGCTGATTGGATTCAGCTAAATGGGATGGGTACGTGCCGTTTTCTGATAAATCTAATTGCGATTGATTCAATTCTCCTAGCGCTATTAAAAGTTTATCAGAGATAGAATAATCCCTGGATTCGTTAGGTTCTTCAGACAGGTTTTCAGATGAGGTTGGGTTGATCTGAGCTTGATTTAATGGGTTAGAGTTTGGGGAAGATGATGGCGCAGTAGTGGGATGATCAAGTAACGATTCAATTCTCCCATTTGATAAACTCTCTAATCCGGTTAGAGTCTCCTCTGAAGCGAAATGAGCCGTAGTGTTTTGGTGTGTCCCCTTAACCGGAGATGGATGGAGTGACGGTAACGGCGATAAGAGTTCGGGATTCTCCGCTTGTTGGTTATCCGAGGGACTTAAGTAAAAAGCATCAAATGTTTCTTCAGGCGTTTCTTCAGGTTGAGATAAATCAGAGAAAGCATCTCGCTTTTTTGTGTCGTCATTGATGGTTAAATCAGACGATTGGATTGGTGTAGTATTGAATGGGAATTGATTCAATCGCTGGACTTTCTTTTCTAAGGGGGAAGCAACAGGCTGTAAGGATTCAGGCTCTAATTCCTCTATATTAGTGGCATCTGAGCCAATACTACTTGGATAAGCTCTACTTTCTTCTCCCCCTGCTTCCCAGCCGTAACCTGCTACGTATTTACTTGCTTCCTCTGCTTCCCCGGTTTTGTCCACTTGTTGTCTCTTTAACTGATCAGTGTGGAGTTCACCCTGAATTTTCCCGTTCTCCTTTGCGGAAGACATTTCTGTTGCGGCGGCTTCAGTTGAGTTAGAATTCTGTAAATCCATCAATAAATCCAGCAAACCCTCTAGCTGGGATATGACAGATCCCTTTTTTTCTGGTAAAGCCATAATTTGATCCTGCCTTGTCCTATATTGGCACTGAGTTCCGTAAATGCAGAATTGAGTCAAATGCCAAATTTGACTCAATTCTAATCCTATTTATCGAGGACATCCACTACATTACTAGCTTTGAGCCAACATTTGGCTGAACGTTGGGACGAATAGTGATCTCGCCTCTTACTGAGACAAGGGACTCGCTTCTAAAAGCCGAACATCAACGTCTACATTATTACCTGCTGCTTCTTTCAGCTCAGGAGCAAATTCAGTTCCTTTAATTCTTAATCCTAATTCAAACAAAATATCTGCCATATCATCTTTAGCAATTTTGCCATCATTAATTAGGGAAAATCGTCGTTCGATTTCTTCAAAAACATAGGCTCTTAGGCTTCTAAGGTCTTCTTGAAGTTTTTCTCTAGTTTCTGAGAGTTCGTTATGTAAATTATTGGTTTGTTTTTCTAAGCTATTATCAAGGGATTCCAAATTTCCAGAAAACTTTTTGTTGACTATATCGATGGTTTGCCGAATCTCAGCATTCTCGTTTTGAACCGTCATATTCAGCGACTTCAGTTTTTTCTCCAGGGAATCTACAGCAGCTCGTAGCTCCGTCACATAAACAGTCTTGGTTTGCTCAATGCGATCGCGCATTTCTTGTTGGATCAACGTGAGGTTCGACTCAATTTTGTCAATTCGGCTATCGTACTCTCGTAATTGAGCGCCGAAGATGATATCCCGGATTTGGTCAATATTACCCAGTCGCTCGCGCATTTGGTCTTTGCTGATTTCTGCCATGCTTTTCCCTCTCTCTTGGTTAAACTGCCGGTTGGCTCAACTGGATTGGTTTGCGGTAAATATCACCCGATTGGGGGGTGACACTACTATAACACTGCTGCTAGCTCTAGAAGACAAGTCAGAATCATTCAGAGTAAAGTCTTTCCAACTGAGTCAGTTATTGAATTGACGCCTTGTCTCATCTACTTTATTGCCATCTCTATTTTTATCGGATTCAGCGAGAAGAACCAAACTATACTCATAGGAGTTAGTTGGGTAAGATGTCAACAAGTTTAGCGATAGTTTTCTTAGATCACCAATCGAGCCGCAAAAAGGTAGGAGCAAGACATGTCCTGCCCCTACTGATGGTGGGTAAAATCGATTGCGCTATTTTAGCTTATTTGACCTTGGCGACTGCTATAATTAGGGTTGTACCGAAGGTAAGGGTACATTAACAGGAGTTTTCTGGGATGCCAGTGACTCGCCCACCAGATGGCTAAGTCCCGCCGCATTCAAAAGCTTAACCCACTGATTCGTCACTTCTGAATCACTCGGATAGTTGCGGCGCAGTTCAATGAGCTGTGCTAGAGTATCCTGCCAAAGTTCTTCCTCAGCATAGAGTTCCACTTTTTTTATCGGTGATGCCTGTGCTAACTGAGTGTCTAGGGTAGGATCGAGTGCTACCCGTCTCACCCATCCTTCAACCACCAAATCATTAGAGCGTTCGTCTTGGGGTGGGCATAGAATTGAGAAAGACCAACGATAATCCTCACCCACCGCCAAGGGTAATAAGCTAACGTCGTGAGGTAGATTCAATGTGATTATCCCTGACTTGCCGTTAGTCCGGAACTGGCTTTGATAAACCAGATTTCCCTCGCTATCCTCCAGGACAAACTCAACGGGTAAGGTTGTGCTGGGAGCAAGTGAGGCGGGTAGGTAAACAAAAAAGCTAGGATAAGCCGCAACGGTTGTACCAAAGCGATCGCTAGGGATTAAAGCCGTTAAGGGTTTCCCTACAACAGGGCAATCGTCCCCAGAACCTCGGGTTGCCCCTCCTTCAACACGACTCGGTGCGCCGATTCCTCTGGGGAGTTGGTATTTGTTGGTTGTCCAGGTTTGGGGTATTCCTTGAGCCTGGAGAATTTGGGGGCTGTGGATCAGGGCAAAGCTTACGGCAAATAGCCCTAGTTTTACCCCCACAGCCAGAGAAAATCGGCAAAAACGATGTCCCATTGATACCATGACGGTGACTCAGTAATTAGTTCTGATTGGTTCTTGCCTTCTGAGCTACTGGTTCTTCGACAATTTGCTCTAGTCCTACTGAACTGAGCAGTCGGCTCCATGCCGCCTTTAAAGTGACATCATTGGGGCTTTGGCGACGTAGTTCAACTAAGGTATTCAAAGTTTCATACCACAGTCGTTCCTTGGCGTACATAGCCACTCGCTGTTCCGGCGTTGCTTGTTGGATGCGGCGTGCCAGATTGGGATCGGGTTCCACACGCTCGAATGCGCCATCGACATATACATCACCAGAACCATCTGTGGGATTGCAGATTAGTCTTAAAGTCCACTTATATTGCTTACCCATCTCTGGGGGAAGAACACTACTTTCTAAGTTAGGCAGCGTTAAGCTCATGATACCGGGGGCACCAACAACGTATTGTTGTTCCTCTCCCTTAGAATCTTTTCCGGTGTAATGGTCGAAGGCGTACTTGGTCGAGTAAATTTCCTGATTATTGGCATCCCGCACCAACAACTCTACCCCCCACGCCGTGTTTTTTGGTAGATACCAGGAGAGAGTAGGATACTCTGCTATTGTTTGTCCAACCCCAGACTTAGGAACCAATGCGATCGGACCTCGACCTAGCGTAGGGTCAGTAATACAAGGTCCTCTTGTACCACCACCTTCTCTATTACCTGGAAGACTAGCACCTTGCCTGTCTGATGGAGTGAATTCCCATTCGGTGGGGATTTCGCGGCTGAGGGGTGAACCTCCTAACTGTGCTTGTACCCCGATGGGAATATTAGCCACAAGTCCTAGGGTTAACGCTAAAGCTACTACAGTAAAACGGGATGAACGAGTAAACGAAGCCATAATAATTTAGAACTCCTACTTAATCAGAGTCTTGCTTTTGGAACAATATGTCTAAGCAGACACTTAACCTTCCTACAAAGGGGGTGATAATTACAGAATTTTCAGGTTTTTACTTAAATGATTTGCCTGAATATTTCTATTTTAGCTTGAGATAGGGAGTGAACTGACACCCGAAATTCCCCTCTTATCTGAATCTTTATATTAATTTTTCCCTATCTTGATATTCATTGTTTTATTCAACAGCACTATCTCCTGAGTTAGACAACGATTCAGGTAAAGTGGCACTCCTGTTTGGATTCAATTGCTCAGAAAGACTTTGTAAGCCAACTGAGTACAATAACTTGTTCCATGCGGCTTGCACGTTGCGATCATTGGGAAAATCCCGATGGAGTTCTACCAATGTCTCTAACGTGTCATACCAGAGCAATTCCTGGGCATAGAGGGCTACTCGTTCTTGGGGAGTTGCCTGTTGAATCCGCATGGTTAACGTTGGACTCGGTTCAAGCCGCTGAATCCCACCACCCACTACAATATCGGCTGAACGCTCCTTAGGGTTGCAAACCAGTACTAATTGCCAGTAATATAGCTGATTCACTTTCAGGGGAGCAAGATTGGCAGAGGTGGGAATCTCTAGGCTCATAATTCTGGGCTTATTTGTCTCCCCTGTCACCGACGCCTTCAAGGAATACTTAACCCGGTAAATTTCTTCATCACTAGCACTCCAGAGTATAAATTCAACTGCCGATGCAGTTGTTGGTGGCATATACCAGAATAATTTGGGATATTCTGCCAAGGTTTTGCCGATCAACGATTCTGGAACTAAGGCTATTAGTGATTGATTATGCTGGGTACACTCTGGACCTCGCGTTCCACCAGCTTCTCGATTCACAGGAATCTGATCGGGCGTTGAACCTTCTGGAGTTCTGAAGCCCCACTGATCTGGTAGTTGAGCACCCAAAGAGGTAGTTCTAACCTGGATTGGCACTTGAGCGACTAGATTAGTCGCTAGCCCTAGTGTTAACGCGATGGTTAAAAATGTTAGGTTTGATAAGCGGGTGAAACAAGTCATAATTCAGATATACACTCGTAGAACCGAGTCCTTAGTATATAGATGTTATAGCAGAAGACAATGTTCCAGACTTTGGTTAGTTTCCGTCAAACATTATCAGTTGGCTGGGTCACTCAAGCATCTACCTTTAGGGGACTGTTGCTGAATTAGGAGTTTGTCGTCAGCACCGCCAGCGCGGCTAGCACGCTTTGAGTCCGACGATGAACCTTGGTTATGCCAGTACCCTTGTTCTAGATTGTTAATATTTTAACTTTAGACATAGGCAATTCCGGAACTTTGTTTCCACTCTTATCTAAATCTTCATCACTCTTAAAGCCGATTCCTGATTTCTGTGCCTTTATCGCCTGAAAAATTAAATTCTTTGTAAAGATATAAAATCTTGTTTATCTTTTATCTTCTCTGTTGTCTCCTTCAGGTGGGGAAGAGGGGATGGGAAATGAGTGAACCGGGAACTTCTTCCTTGTCTCCCCAGCACCTGGAGCGCCTGGAGCACCCCTGCACCCAGAAGCGGTGATCACAAAATTCTGTCATCCTGCTTGATTAATGTGCTACTTTCCCTGACAAAGGGTTGGGCAATTATATCTAGCCCTACAGACTTGAGCAGTTTGTTCCAAGCTGTAATCACAGCCGGATCGTTGGGGCGATCGCGCCGGAGTTTAACCAAAATCTCTAATGCCTCGTACCAAAGTCGTTCCTTTGCATAAAGTACCACACGTTCCTCAGGTGGTGCTTGCTGTAAGCGACGGGCTAGGGTAGGGTCAATTGACACTCGCTCGATTGTGCCTGCCATATAAACATCACCGGATGGATCATTGGGATTACAGATTACTCTGACAATCCAGTCATACTCCTGACCCACTTTCAGCGGCAGAGAGCTACCATCTAGTCTTGGTAGAGTTAAACTGAGTATGCCTGGAGTGCCCACCACCAATTGTGCGTTTGTACCCTGATAATCTTTTGGGGTGTAACGGGCAAAGGCGTACTTGGTCGAGTAAATTTCCTGATTATCACTATCTGTTAGCTTAAACTCCATGCCCCAAGCCCTCGTTTGGGGTAGATACCAAAAGATAGTGGGATACTCCGCAATTGTCTGTCCCATACCAGATGCTGGTACTAAGGCGACGGGATAACTGCTTAGGCAACCCGCAAACGGTAAATTGCTGCTATCTGGTAGACTTGAATCACCAGAATTAGGCAATGGCGCGGATTCCCATTGATCAGGTAACTGAGAACTGATGGAGGTATTGCTCAACTGCGCTTGTATCCGAACGGGCTGTTTCAGGCTGAACCCCACCGTTACAACTATTGTTACTAAAGCGGTTATGGCAACTTTGTGTGGGAAAAAACGGATGAACTTAAGCATACATAAAAAGCTACTATTGTCAATAAAACTATTGAATGAAAACTATCCAAAATAGCTAACCCATGTTCAAATCTGTTTAGGCACATTTAGAATATTGCAGATGCACGCCTGGAGCATCCGCCTTCAGGAGTGGGGTATTAACAAAACCTGAATAGAGATTTCGAGACTTAAATCTAAATCTTGATATAGACTGAGCATGATTCCTAATCCTGATTCCTCTGTGTCACCTAAATTGAAACCTTTTGGCACCATTCGACCCATTGGGGCAGCTGCCCTACAGGGTATTGCTTTTTGGGGAGAAAAATTGATAGCAATCGATGCCACAAGTGGCTATCTGTTGCAAATTGACCCCCAAACTGACAATACCAAAATTTTGAATTCATCGCCGGAGCTAAATTTTGCCGATGCGACGGGTTTAGCCATCGTGGGGGATACGCTGTGGTTGACGTCGAAAGAGAGAGTGTACTATTGCCAACTCGGCGGCGAGCTGCAGCTTCAGCATTTCCTGACATTGCCCTACACCGCCAATGGTGTCGCACTTAAGGGCTCGACAGTCTATATCACCTGTCAAAAAATGGGATATATTCTGATTTACAGTCGGGATACCGGGCAGGAGATTACCCGCTTATATGCCCCAGGAATTGGCATGGAGAACATTACGGTACGGGATGAAGAACTTTGGGTTTCGGATCAGGAAGAACAGACGGTTTACTGTCTTGATCGCGCCACCGGAAACATTATCTTCAGCGTTCTGACTCCCTTTGAGAATCCCACAGGTTTAACGTTCTACCGAGATCCCCACACCAATCAGGAGATTCTTTATATCGCCTATGCTAGCGTTGAACCCTACATCCGTGATAACCCCAACGCTCAACCCAACCACGAATTACAATATCGCGATCGCACCTTTATTCATCCCCTCTACTTTCACTATAATGCCGAGGAACGCTATGCCCTCTCCAATGGCTATTTAATTGAAATGTCCTACGTTGAGGAACTATCCCCTCTAGAGGACGTAGCCCTGCAGAACCTAGAATGGCGCATCGCCTTACCCTCAGAAACCTTACGCCAAAAAATCCGCGCCATTGAACCCATTGGGATTCCCTTCACCGAAGAAATCCAAGACAATCAACGTGTGGCGGTGTTTAAATTCGATACCCTCGCCCCCGGAGAACGGCATTTATTTGGCTGGAAGGCGCTTCTAGAAGTCTGGAGTATCAAATATCGCATGACTCCCAGAGATTTAGAAGATCTACCAGAGTTGCCACTCGAATACAAATCCCGCTACTTGGTGGATGATGACGAATTAGCCATGGATAGCGACATCATCCGCCGCGCCGCCCGTGAAGCTGTAGGTCGGGAAACGAATTTATTGCGACAAATGTATAGTATTCGCAATTATGTCTATGACCAACTCGCTTACGGAATCAAACCCCATATCGATACCCCAGATGTCGTTTTAGCGCGAGGGATTGGTTCCTGCGGGGAGTATCTCGGTGTCTTGTTAGCCCTATCCCGTCTCAATGGGATTGCCTGTCGTACCGTTGGTCGTTACAAATGTCCCGCCCATGCTGATCAACGAGACATTCCCTTACAACCTGATTTTAATCATGTTTGGATGGAATTTTACCTACCAGGATTTGGTTGGGTTCCCATGGAATCTAATCCAGACGACACCCGCGAAGGTGGACCTTACCCCACTCGGTTTTTTATGGGACTGGCTTGGTATCATGTAGAAATTGGCAAAGGAATTACGTTTGAAACCCTGACCAGTAAAGGCGTTCCGGTTAATAAGGAAGAGGTTTCTATTGGGGATCTGGCGATTAATCATGTCCGATTCAAAATTCTCGATGAATTACCACCGCCGGGGAAATAGTTTTGAGGTATCTAGGGGTGGGTTTCACGATTATCGTTTTGGGTTCACAACAGATGTAACTCGCGCCCGCCCCGACTTAACCTTCGCTGCGCTATTCGGACATGGTTTTGACGCCCTGTTTTTTGACGAATGACAAAGGACAAATGACAAAGGACGAATATGGAAGTTATTCCAGCTATTGATTTACTCGAAGGTCGCTGTGTACGGTTATACCAAGGCGACTATGGGCGATCGCAAGTTTATAGTGAAAACCCGGTGGAGGTGGCTAAACAATGGGTTGACCAAGGGGCAAGTCGGTTACATCTGGTTGATTTAGATGGGGCGAAAGCGGGTCATCCTGTTAATACCAAGACGATAGAAGCCATTGTCCAAGCGGTATCAGTTCCCGTAGAAGTCGGGGGAGGATTGCGCGATAAGGAAGGTGTCAGCCAACTGCTTTCTCTCGGCGTTCAGTACGCGATTTTGGGAACGGCGGCGGTTGAAGATCATCCCTTAGTCCAACACCTGTGTTCTGAATTTCCCGATCGCATTATTGTTGGTATCGATGCGCGAAATGGACAGGTAGCCACAAGGGGATGGCTAGAAACCTCAGAAGTTACTGCGACTCAACTGGCACAGCAAATGGCTGATTTGGGTGTATCGGCAATTATTTATACAGACATTCAGCGGGATGGTACACTCACAGGACCCAACCGCGACGCCCTGCGAGAATTAGCTAGTCATGTCTCGATTCCAGTTATTGCTTCTGGGGGTGTGAGTTCAATTACGGATTTATTGAGTTTACTGGCTTTGGAACCCTTAGGCGTGATCGGTGCGATCGTGGGTCGCGCCTTGTATACTGGTGATGTTTCCCTCAAAGAAGCCATTCAAGCCGTGGGACAAGGGCGTCTTCAGGATATTCCCCCCGATTTGGGCTCGTCTTCATTCGCATAAATTAACAAATGGGACGCTGACCTAGGGGAACAGCATGAACATATTCGCTACCAGAGGCGGGCCATCCCCGGCGGTAAGAGGCTTCTTCTGGCTTGCCCCAGCCAAGCTGGAGGATGATTTCCAGAATCTGGGAATTCCGATAATGTAAAAGGTTAACCCATTCCGTCCTCGATGCGATCGCGTCCACATCCTCAGGCTGAATTTGGCGATAGTCTTTGCCGAGACGGATACTCAGGTACAAGTCCATACCCGGAGTAACCTGTTGCCAAAACTCCAAGATCGAATCTTTGGCAGCTTTGATCATCTCTACGTCATCGGTTAATGCCATTAACTGATCATCAACAGCCGGATATCGCAGTGTTTTTCCTTTGAGGGTTAACTGTCGCCAAACAATACCCGAAACCTGATGTTGTCGCTGGTAGTGGTGAACCGCCGCTTTAAAATCTCGATAGGCACTAAATTTTTGAATGCCATCAGATTTGAGAAATCGGTCAATCACAGGATTTCCCGATGCTGAAGCGGCTAAATTCAGGCGCTGACCATTCATACAGGCGCGACGTTCCTCTGCCAAGATTTGGATCAGTTCCTCGGTGCTGTAAACCCGTGACATCAGATGTGCGATTGAGCGGAGTAGCTTGGGACTCTCACAGAGCATTAATTTTGGCTTAATTCCGTATTAATCTCGTTAATCGGTCGCCGTTTTAATTCTGGGGATTCAGAACGGGGGAGTAAGTCAAAAACCTCCCGAAAGACATCATCAACTTTTTCGTAGCTGACTTGTCCCGTTTGATTCAATCTCACCTCACCCTCTTGGTCAATGAGAACAGTTTGGGGAACTAACCCTTCATAATAGTAGCCCGGTTGCATTGGGTCATCACTGGGTTTGTCGTACAGAGTATCCGCGCTAATGGGGATAAAACTCGCCGCCCGTCCATAAGGCGCTTGTAACTGGGACACCACTGTGGAAAATTGCTTACAATCTTTGCTGTCATCAATGTAGAACACCAGCAAGGCAGGTTTATGGGCTTTCATAGAGTCTGCCAGAGTGACACGGGGTGGGACGAGGGAACCATTCCCGGCATAGAGGGCAAAGATATTGCCGTCAAAGTGGTCATCCTTGAGTTCGGCTAGGGCTGATGGTGTTGATAACAGCAAACAGCCGAGGACAGCAATCAGAGTGACCAGACATTGGGCAATGAGACGTTTGTAAGAATAGCGATTGGTTAGATGTTGACTGAGAACGGGTAATGAGTCAAAGGTCATATTACACAAAGTTAGTTCAGATGAAATCCCCTGTTTCTGATTATCGCTGATTGCCTGACGAGTTCAAGCGATCGCGTGAACTAAACTGCGTTATTATCATGCCAGCGCAATAAAGTCAAATAGGTAGAATAATATACTGACTAGCCATAAATAGGTGAGCTTTGGGCGACAGCCCCGCGCTCTACCTGTCAGAGTGAGCGTCGGGAAGGATAGCCCGACAATGAAGCGGAGCGCAATTGTCAATCTGGGGTGTTCTGTTTTTCGACATAAGATTTTAATTGGGAGACAGTGACCCCTCCGCAACTAGCAATGAAGTAAGACTCATTCCATAAAACTGATTTCTTGAAAACTTTAGCTAAATCTGGGAATTCTGACCTTAAGCGACGGCTGGTTACAGACTTGATATTCCCAACGAATTTAGGCAACTCTAGCTGTGGATAATATTGAAACAGCAAATGAATGTGGTCTTCCTCTCCATTGACCTCAATTATTTTGCACTCCCATTTGCAACACAACTCCCACATTAATTTCTGGATTCGCTCAATCATTTGTCTGGTAAAGATTTTGCGACGGTATTTTGTCGTCAAAACCAAATGTGCCTTTAAGTCGGAAATCGATCTTCCGCTTGAAACAAAATCATCGAAACTCCTTTGGGTCCCAAACCCTGTCTTTATAAGACAGCTTTACAATTAAATGCTGGTTTTTAAATGGAGATAATCCCAGGAACCAGCAAACCCTGTAATAAGTCCCTTCGCCCACCCAGTCCAAGATGTCTTGGCATTACCCAACGCCTAACCAAT
>NZ_JAVKEW010000110.1:0-2711 GCF_040226375.1 Coleofasciculus sp. G2-EDA-02
TTACCACTCATCTCGTAAAGCCCTTTGCATGGCTACTGCATTTCCTCGCCAATTCAGTCGCCCTGCCAAATCAGAAAAATCATAGTTCCGGTTTTGCACTTTAGATGCAACAGATGAACTGAGTACCAACACAATATTCACGGGTCCTGGAGAGAGTTGTGTGGGAATATCAAGGATCAAATGACCGGAGGCATTGACAGTAGTTGTCAGTTGAAAAACTTCCATTTTGACTTCAACCATTAGATATCAGGGTTATTGTAGCGTGATCTTCATCCTACCGCGCGATCGCACAGTTGTTCCTGAGTGCTGCTTATCGGACGGCTAACGTTTCAATAGCCTCACCCATCCGAGTCACATAATCCCCTAAATTGGTTTTTAGAGGCAATAAAATCTCAAATTCCCCTCGCTGCTCATCCGGATTGAGCCAAATCATGGCATTATCCAAAAATGGACGGTTTTCATACCAGCCATGAGCTTTTAAATACGCCTGAAGCTGTTTAGGTTCTATACTTTTTAAACGTTCAACATCCCGCACAGTTACATTCATAGTAAAACACCTTGACTAAGACGCTGCATTATTAATTGATACAGCAGTTTGCTCTGCTATGCGGTACATTGTCGATCCCCCTAAATCCCCCTTTTTAAGGGGGACTTTGATCTACTGTACTTTATTACAGCGCAAAGCGCTGTATCAAATTCGGGTTAGCCACCCCCTTGATAATTTAGTCCGCGTAGGCGGACGAAAGTTTGTGTAGCAGCGACTTCTAGTCGCCATGACAAAAAGGGGGTTTCTTATAAGAATCTCAATGGTGGAACGCCGGAACTAGCTGGCGTTACTTGACCAATAATGCGACTATGAATATATCCTAATTCTTGCAAAACTTGCTCACACTTTACCGCTTGATCCGCCGGAATTGTTGCCAATAACCCGCCAGAAGTTTGCGGATCAAAAAGTACCGGATAATTGGCGCGATCGCACAGTTGTTCCTGATTGCTGATAAACTGTGCAGCTTGTACATTCTGGGGATACAGAAACAGCGCCTAATTTTGTCGGGTGGGGAAACTCTGATAATTTCAGGTTATAGCCACCAGTATGGCAATCTTGTACTAGACTGGTGGTCTAGCCGGAAATGAATATATATTAATGCTCCCAGGATTCATCAAACATCAAATCCCGAACATTTTTTAATACAAAATTACCCTTCTCTTTGCTTAATTCAGCCCGACAGATTATCGGACAACGTTCTTGATACGCTTTAACCGCTAAAATATAGTCATAATCCGTTAACTCAGTCTTAATTTTCCGCAGCTTATCTCCAACAACACCCAGCAACGTTACCTGACCGCTTAAGGGAGCAGAATTAGGCGTGTTAATGTGCATGACTACTCCCTGAAGTGTAATCGTTTGTCCACCAGAAAGCAGTTCACTCAAAATCTCAACTTGAGAACGATTCTCGACAACGGCTAACGTTTCAATCGCCTCACTAATCCGAGTTACATAATCCCCTAGATTGGTTTTTAGGGGCAATAAAATCTCAAACTCCCCCCGCTGATCATCCGGCTTGAGCCAAATCATGGCATTATCTAAAAATGGACGATCTTCATACCAGCCATGAGCTTTTAAATACGCCTGAAGCTGTTGAGGTTCTATGGTTTTTAAACATTCAACATCTCGCACCGTTACATTCATAGTAAAACACCTTGACTAAGACGCTGCATTATTGACTGAAGCGCTGACACGGTAAATTGATGGCTTCTGGGTAGGGAAACCGTTACCGTCGCTGTATTTTTGGTATCGGGCATTCCTCGGAGTGATACCCAATAGGCACAATATCTCATACAGAGTTCTTCCTCAGATTGTTGTAACCAGTCGGTCAGAGTTTCAGGAAGCACAAGGACAACTAAAATTCTAGGTATGGCGAAATCAGACAATCTTAAATCATTATAGTTCTTAATCTTAAGCGGGTAACGCAACTGGTTATCATCAAGAACGTCTCTAGAGGTAGATTTTAACTGCAATTCCAAGCGAGGCGATCGCAGGCGTCCCATTACCCCCTTGGCGGCAATTCCCCAATCGATACTGTCATCGTCTACAGAAGGCTTGTACAGAGAATAACCCGCAACAGTTGTAACAGCTTGTAAATAGGTATTGCTAAATTGTTCCTTTTGTTGTCTGATATCCACGTTAAGCCGATGATCCAGCAATAACTCACTACCAAGTAGTCACTGTCAACTGTGTGACTTTCGAGAACTCCCGATCAGCGGTGACCAAACTTGCTCCATTTTGGATTGCGATCGCTGCAATTGTGGCATCGGGTAATTTCAATCGATATTGCTGACGAATTTCGATAATCTTCTCAATCAAGGTTGGATCACCTGCTGTTAAACCCACAACCTCCACTCGTTGAACAAACTGTTGAAAAAGCTGGCGATCCGCTTCAGTTAGTCCGGAAAACACCAGAAACTCAATCTGGCTAATAATTGAAATGCCAATCCAACTAGCATTCTGGAGTAATTGAACCAATTGGAGATTGCCTTGTAACAAAGCAACGATAGCATTAGTATCCAGTACATAGCGATTACCACTCATCTCGTAAAGCCCTTTGCATGGCTACTGCATTTCCTCGCCAATTCAGTCGCCCTGCCAAATCAGAAAAATCATAGTTCCGGTTTTGCACTTTAGATGCAACAGATGAACTGAGTACCAACAC
>NZ_JAVKEW010000111.1:0-2519 GCF_040226375.1 Coleofasciculus sp. G2-EDA-02
CAGGGTGAAAACCAAATGTTAGTGGTAAAATCTGCCCCTACAACAGACGTTCCACCGGAACTCCCTCATCGCCCTCATCTCTCTCTTGCCCCTCTGCCCCCGCGTGCCCCGCGGCCCCGGGGGCGCCGGGGGCGCTGGGGACCCTGGGGGAGAGGGGGAAGAGAGAGATGAGGGAGATGAGGGAGTTCCGGTGGAACGTCTGTTGTAGGGGCAGATTTTACCACTAACATTTGGTTTTCACCCTGATGTCACTAAATGTAATCAGTGTAACTAACCTCTCACGTCCCTACCCCACTCTGTCCAATCAATCCGTGAAATCAGTGTTTTGACCAATAACTAATAACTAATAACCAAAATTATGAGTAGAACTGTAACACCATCGAAACCAGAAATTAATTGGCAACCCGACGTGGTAAGTCAAGTCCCCGTCAGCGATAAGGCGGGTGTGGGTGAATTTGTCCAAGAAACCTTGGCACTCACTAAGCGCCTGTTTATTCAACTGCAACGACGCCCATCTACATTAATTGCTGGGGTAATTCAACCGTTAATGTGGCTGATTCTGTTTGGGGCGTTATTTCAAAATGCACCAAAAGGACTCTTTGGTGAAAGCTTATCCTATGCCCAATTCTTGAGTGCTGGTGTAATTGTATTTACCGCCTTCGCTGGTGCGCTCAATGCTGGCTTACCGGTGATGTTTGATCGGGAATTTGGCTTTCTCAACCGTTTACTCGTCGCACCTCTGGCGTCTCGCTTCTCCATTGTTGCCGCATCAGCTATCTATATCGTCGCCCTCAGCTTTATCCAAGCGGTGGTGATTGTTGCAGCTAGTGCGGTTATGGGTGCGGGTATTCCCAATATAGCCGGACTCGGTGCGATCGCGCTGATTGTTTTCTTGCTGGTAATCGGGATGACAGCATTAAGTTTAGGACTCGCATTTGTGCTTCCGGGTCATATTGAACTCATTGCGGTCATTTTTGTCACCAACTTACCCCTGCTATTTGCCAGCACTGCCCTAGCGCCGCTATCCTTTATGCCAAAATGGTTACAGCTTGTCGCTAGTCTCAATCCCTTGAGTTATGCGATAGAACCAATTCGCTATCTCTACCTCCATGGGGATTGGTCTTTAGGTAGTGTTGTCATGGAAGCACCTTGGGCATCAATTACGTTTGGCGGGGCTGTTTTAGTCCTGTTTGGTTTTGCCGCCGCCGCGTTAGTTATCATTAGCCCATTGCTACGACGCCGATTTGCCTAAAAAATTCCAGATTATTTAATATAGTAGGGACACGGCACTGCCGTGTCCTTATCGGCTACCTTGTCCTTATCGGCACTACCGTGTCCTTATCGGTAGAACGGCTAATCATATTTCTAAATAAACAGGTTAACTGCCATGAAGATAAACACCCTCTTAACTCCGGCACTCACCTCAACCCTGTTCGCTCCCCTAGCGTTAGGGATGGCTGTTAGCATTACCTCAGCCATTATCCCTGAATCTGCGATCGCACAATCGGCTGAGCGGGTGAATCCCCTAGAAGGTATGGATAATCGCCAAAATGAGCGAGATCCACTCACGGGAACGACTGGCAACAGTGTCTTTGATTTTATCCATCAATCCCGTTTCAGGGTTGATACGGAGACATTTAACAGCGAACTGGATCAAAACCTAGACAATGCGACGCAGGAGTTCCGCCGTCTACAAATGGAACGCTTAAGAAATCAACAACAAGTTCAACCGAATAACTCGTCTACTCCGGCTGGCTCAGGAATTAGATAACTGGAGGTAGAACCTCCCGAAAAGCATTCCCAGGCAGAGCCTGGGAACGAGGCAACGAGGCTTTGCCTGGGAACGAGGCAACGCAAGAAAGCTAGCTCATGCTAGCTAAGATATCCTTAGCGTGGGAATCGGTTTTCACCTTTTGATCAACATAAGTGATCGTACCTTCGCCGTTAATCACATAAGTGACGCGCTTGGAGTAACCACCGCCTTCAACATCATAAGCTTTAGTAATCGTGCCATCCGGATCAGCTAGCAATTGGAAGGGCAACCCATACTTCTCCTTAAATTGCTTATGGGATGCCTCATCATCCATACTGACACCGAGAACCACCATATCTTTGCCTTGATATTCCGCGTAGTTGTCCCGGAAGCTTTGGGCTTCTTTGGTGCAACCTGGGGTATCGTCTTTGGGATAAAAATAGAGAACTACTGTTTTCCCAGCCAAGTCGGAAAGGGAAACGGTATTCCCTGCATCATCTTTGGCGGTAAATGCCGGAGCTTTATCACCAACGCTTAAAGCCATAAGTCTTTTTCCCTATTTGTACTAAGCTATTGACTATTCTTCACTTTACTACGGATAATCAGTGGACTTGATTGGAAAATGTATTGACACTCTGCGCTCTTGCATAGGCACAGATTCTAGCCTCGATTAAAACTATGGTCTTAATCGATTGGGCGCTGTCAAGACGCCTCTACTCGCTCAAACCTGCTACCTGGCGATACAGGCATTGCGTCTACTTTTGAC